>JAFCZV010000182.1 GCA_019314155.1 Deltaproteobacteria bacterium | reverse complement strand
ATTACATATATCATAAAAATGAAATAGGCAAATCCGGTGAAATGAGTTTGCCCATTTTGAAAAAACGATATCACACGAATTTTTATAGACATGATATTTACATTTTTATTGCAGTGATCTTTAATCGGGGCCTTTTACAGCTTCGTTGGAGGTATCAAAGGTTTTACACCAGATACAATCACCCCAATATATTGGATAGCCTTCCAAATAAAAAAGCGTGGACTTTTAACGTCAATCCACGCTTTTGGCTGTCCGAGTTAATGGGATTATGTGGCGTTAGTCATGCGGAGTAAGTTCCGCGCCCTTTGGCGTGACCTCTGATACCCGATGTGGGAATTTCTCGATCATTTTCATGTGTTTCCGCAAGGTAATTTGAACTGGCGTCACCGCGAAGAGTCCTGGGTAGAGCGCTCCATACTTCTCGCCGGGGTCGCGCATCACGTTGTAGAAATCCATGCCCGGCAGCCCACCGTGGCCTTCCGTGATATGGATCTTGAAGTCCTCATAGCGGATTGCGCCAAGAACCCCGCCGCTGTAATGGAACATCGTGTTACGCCGACCATGGTCTTCACCAAGCAAGAGCAGCGCCGTTTGATCAACGCCATCCGTGACGCGGTCATTGGGGATATTACCAAGCGCCCCACCCAGGCGAGCGGCCGTCGTGAACAAATCAGTGATGTGCAGAATGTCCACAGGGTCCTGGTTAGGAGCAATCATGCCAGGCCACCAGGCCATCGCCGGAACGCGCACGCCTCCTTCCGTGATTTCACCCTTGCCACCTTTCAGCCAGGAGTAGCCGGAATTCGGGTAGAAGGCGTACATTGGCCCGTTATCGCTGATCCACACGACCAGCGTGTTCTCGGCGATGCCTTCGCTCTTCAAGGTGTCAAGCAGTTGCTTCATGTGCGCATTGTGGGCCGCCATCTCGGAAGCCTGGGCATTGACCTTATCGACATGCTTATCGTTGTGATGGGCCTTCGATCCCTGTAGCTGCTGCGTGTAGGTTGCCCAATAGATAAAAAAGGGCTTGTCGCCCTTGGCGTTGTTCTTGATGTAAGCCGTGATTTGCTTGATCGACTCGGCTTCAAAGGCTTCCTGTCGATCGGGACCAAGTTTGCCTGCAATTCCCTCAATAGGCTTGCGTCCCTTGCCTTTGCGCCCAACGTAGCCAGCCACCGACAGATCAATTCCGGTTCGCTTCAAATATTCCTCTTCCCCAGGGAAGTCGTAGAACATCGCCTTGTGGGAACTCGGTCCGTCCTTATATAGGTCGTATGAACCGGGCCAATTGTCGGGTGCACCATTCCACAGGCCATAGTACGCGTAGTCGTAGCCCTGGTTCTCCGGCAAATGCTCGGGCTCTTCGCCAAGGTGCCACTTGCCCCACATGGCGGTATTGTAACCTGCCTTGGATAACACCTCGGCTACCGTCACCTCCTTGCCGGAAAGCCCGTCGGTCTGTCCTGGCCAGAGTACACTCAGCAGTCCGGTGCGAACCGGATGGCGGCCTGTGTTAATGGCAATTCGGGACGGCGTGCAAGACGGTTCCGCGTAGGCGGTCCAGAAGCGCATACCCTCAAGAGCCATCTTGTCAAGCTCCGGTGTAGGTGTGCCGCGGTGTTTACCGCCCCCTTGCCAGCCCATCTCGCCCCAACCCACATCATCAGCAAGGACATAAATAATGTTAGGTTTCTTGCCAAACTTTTTTTCAAGTGCCGCCAGTTTCGCATTGATTTGTTTGTCCTCAGCAGCCCACTTGCCCTTGTTCTTTTCCTGCAAATCATAGTAGGGGGCATCAAATTGCCCTGCAAAAGATGCAATGGGAAATAGGAGCGCAGAGCCAATAATACTGATTAAAAATAAATGAAGAATTGTTTTCATACACAGCCTCCTTTCTTTTAACTGTGGGGATGATTATAGATACAGGTGTCAGTACTTATGAAATAAACAGTGTTGCATATCGAAAATAACCATACAATACATGTCCAGTATATGGTGGTTCGGCTTTCAGTCCTCAAACTTTTGATATATTGAGATTATCGCAGGCTGACTTTGATTACAGACATTGAGATTATCACAGTCCAACTCTATTCAGAAATATGTTGGAGAAATCAAAACCGAGGACTGCAGATCCGGTTCTAACTAAACCTTAACGACATACAAGTCAGCCCGCCCAATAGTTTTCTATATTCTGAGATATCAGTCTCAATCACATTGAAACCATTTTTTTCTATCGCATTCCGGGTTTTTGGGAATCCGGATGCCATAAGAACATAATCATTCAAACGAATGATGTTGGCAGCGGGTGCTTCGTCGACATCCACTTCTATTTTTTTGAACGCGTCAAATTCCGGATGATTTATCAAATCCCCAGTTGATAAAAGTGTGTTTTCTCCCAGGTAAGTAACGCCAGTTTTAAGGTGATGTATTGAATGTTCAATTTTGGATGCAGTATACCCGCAGGAAGTTACAATAGCCATAAATTGATCGGCGCCTTCATGATTGGTTCTTTTAGACACCCCAATGTAAAAATGGTTTTCCACCTGCATAACATCGCCGCCATCCAGGGTTCCGGGATCTTTAATATGTTCAACATATTTAAAAACAATGCTAAGATGCCCCGCCATAAGCGGAGATTCACCTTTTCGGCTTGCTACTCCCGGGTTGGAAATTACTGCCAAATCACCGGTGACAACCGCAGTATCTTCCACGAAGACCGAGTCAGGATAAGCTTCCAACGCATCCATAATGGTAACGGATAATCCACAGGTTTCCAGAGCGTTTATGTAAGCTTTGTGTTGCGTTAAGGCATTGGGGTAATCTACTGAGCCAAAATTTGGATCGGAAATCCCGTTAATCAAAGAGGACCCAGGTGTCCTTACAATTGCTTTTTTCAACATAATTCCATCTCTCATCTTCACCGTGGGTGTCTCCGGTGCCTTTTTACCTGCTAATTTCAGTTAGAAGTGACGTTATCCTTCTAACCAGCTACAGGACGTACAAAATATGCCCCGACCTTCCATTCGCCCTTTCTCTTGCTAACCAAATAACATTAGTCGTTAAGTTGAGCTGAGGCGTTTCACGACCTCCACTCTAATGCTGAACTCAATGGCGTCAGTTCCATATATTGTGGTCCGGCTTTCAGTCTACAAACTTTTGATATATTGAGAATATGTCACGAAAATCAGGCTTGTCAAAACTTTTGATTTCTTGCCAAAACCAAAGGTCAAAGCACCTCAATTTCAGTTACATATATCGTAAAATCTACAAAAATGCAATAAGGGCAAACCCCGTAAAAAGGATTTGCCCTTATTGGAAAACGATATCACAAATAATTTGGGCCGCTGATATTTACACTTTCATAGCAGAAAGCGCAACTGTAGCCTTAAGAATTGGGATGGATGATATCACAGGTTTTTTGAGCCTCTAATTTTTGCCGATTAGTTGGAGATACATCAGGTTTTAGAACGGAGAGGAAACCTGTCGTACATGTCAGGTATCTTTATCCACATCATGTTAGACCCGCTTTACGAAGAGCTTTTATTTCTATTTCGGATGCAGCCTTATCCATATATAATTGGCTATTACGCCATATATTTAGTGAAAAATTAGGATTCATTGTAAGGATTTTCTCAATTTTAGCCCGAGCTTCTTCATTTCTTCCAAGAATGCTATAGATAATTGCTAATCTGGCATGAGACATGTAGCTGTTGGGCATTTTGTTTGTAGCGTTTTTGTAGGCTTTAAGGGCTTCTTCGTATTGTCCTAACAGCTGATGGGAAACGCCTAACGTACTCTCGTACCAACCCGCATAATAGGGATTGAGACGCATCGCATTTTTAATAGCTGCAAGGGCTTCTGATGGTCTTTCCGAATAATTGAAGACAAGAGCTTTAAAAGCAAGTATGTCCGCACCGTTGGGGTATAACTCGTGTGCTTTTTGAATGTCTTTTATTGCATCATTGTGTTTACGTTGAATTAAATTAAGTCCTGCTGAGAGATAATAAAGATTTGGATCAGTATCATCCATTGAGAGCGCCTTTCTGGCTAAGGCAGTGGCTTTTTTTATTGAATCAGCAGGCGAACTATCAAATCTAAACCTTGCTCCCATCCAGTATGTCCATGCAAGAATTCTGTAAGCGGCGACATAATCCGGATAAATAGCTATAGTCTTTTCAGCCAACTCTCTGGATCGAAAATTAGCCTCTTTAGTGAAACTTCTAAAATGTTGCAGCGCTTGTTGGACGTTCAAATATGCTTTGATATTTTTCGCCCCTTTTCGCCATATGATTGCTTGATCTCCTTCCGTCAAGTGAACCTGCAATGCCGCAAGAATGTTTAAGATAATTTCTTCTTCCAGTTCAAAGAAGTCTGAAATATCGCGGTCGTAGTTTTCAGCCCAAATATGATGTCCCGTGATAGCATCGATTAACTGAGCGGTGATGCGCACCTGATTATTTGACCTGCGAAGACTACCCTCTAACACATACTTCACGCCGAGGTCCTCGCTTATCGTTGCAATAGTCGCAGATTTTCCCTTGTAGGCATAACTTGACGTGCGTGAGATGACCATTAACTTTGGCGTCTTTGAAAGTGCTGTAATGATATCTTCGGTAATTCCGTCACAGAGATATTCCTGATCGGGTTTCCCGCTTATATTTACAAACGGTAACACCACGATCGATGGTTTTTGTGGTAGAGGATAGGCCATTTTATCCAAAGAGGCAGGTTCTATTTTTTTTGATTGATGAAGATAGATATTCCAGCCGATCAAACTTCCTGCAACCATGAACAGAACTATAATGGCAGCCATAGCTGTCCTGTGCGTGAAAACCTGCCCAAAAACCTTTTCTCACCGATCACTTTGCCAACAGCTTCTGGTTCGGTTAAAACCCGGTATACTCGCACTGGTTCATCAATGTTTTTTACACTTTGCTCGCCTAAATATTCATATCCCAGATCGAGTTTATTTTTGACCTGACCATAGGTTGCCCGTGAAATGCAAATGCCCCCCGGTGGGGCAAGGCCTTCAATGCGAGCTGCAACATTAACACCATCACCGTATATCCGGTCGCCTTCTTGAATGACATCTCCAAGATTGATCCCAATACGGAACTCCATCCTGCGGTTTTCTGGTAGCTCAGCGTTTCTGGCCTTGAGTTCTTCTTGGATCTCCACGGCACTTCGCACCGCATCCACTACACTGGCAAATTCAGCCAATATATTGTCTCCGGGAGAATCTACCACTTCACCTCTGTGTTTCTGGACAACTGAGCCTATCATCTCCCGATAGGTAGTTATGGTACGGACGGTCGCCTCTTCATCCTCTCTCATAAGGAGACTGTATCCTTTGACATCCGCACTAAGAATGGCGGTGAGCTTACGTTTGAAATCTTGTGTAGCCATGGGAGAACCTCTTAGAGTTTTGAGTTGAGAGTTAAGTTTTGTGATACGATTGAGGACAGAATTTTCATTCGAGTGCGAAGTCAACAGAGCATAAAGTGTTTCACAACGAGAACTGAATTGACATAGAGGCCGAATTTCAGGGGAGAATCTACACAAGTAGGATATTATTAGAAAAATTGCATGTTTACATATATCATAAAAATGAAATAGGCAAACCCGGTGAAATGAGTTTGCCCATTTTGAAAAAACGATATCACACGAATTTTTATAGACATGATATTTACATTTTTATAGCAGTTACCACCACCGCTGCTATGAGAGCCGAAAATGATGATATCACAGGTTTTGACGGTCTTTAATTATTCCAGCTTTGTTGGAGTAATCTCAAGAATTGAAACCGGCTCGATTTGTGTGGTCTCCACTACATATCTCAGGTTGACCGATTTGTGTGATCGTAACAACTATCTACAAGATTCGCTGAATAAAAGTTAAGCTGCTTGTTTCCCCATCATTTCAATCCCGCTTTGTGAAGCGCACTCAAAAATCTATCTGTATCCGCTTTATTCTTGTGAAAGCTCTTGGGAGAATATTTTGGATTTATTCTAAGCACTTCAGTAGCTTGAACCCGAGCTTCCTCGTCCCGTCCTGACATACTATAAACTACAGTCATCATTATGCGGGCATAGAGTGAATCGGGCTCTTGAAGGACTGCTTTTTCACACCATGTTATTGCTTCATCGTATTTCCCTATAAAGGCGTATGAAATCCCTAAACTGTAAAAGTAGAAATTTGTCGGGATAGGATTAAGCCGTATTGCTTTCTTATATACTGGAATGGATTCCTCCGGCCTGCCAGCAAAACTAAGTGTCTTACCCAGCATCATATAGGCCATAGCTGAATTGGGATTAAGAGCCACAGCCTTCTCCGCTTGGGCAATGCCCTTATCATACTGCCTTGTCATTGAATATAAATAGCCCAATCTGCCGTGTGCTTCAGCAAGATTGTCATCCAGGGCTATAGCCTTTTTCACTAGTTCTATGGCCTTTCCTATAGACTGTTTAGGGGATTTACTCCCTCCAACAAACACCTGTACCTGGAGGGCTTGACCGAGACGATAGTATGCCCAAGCATACTCTGGGTCTAAGGCGATGGCTTCCTCTGCCAATTGCTTTGCTCGGGCAATGCTCTCTATATTAATCTGGTGAATATATTCACTCGCCTGTAAGCACTTTAGATAGGCCTCAAGATTTTTCGTTCCTTTTGCAGCAACTCGGGCTTGTTCTCCCTCTGTCAGCTTTACCTGCATGGCCGTGATAATTTTTTTCGTGATCTCGTCTTGAACGGCAAATATATCGCTCAGATTTCGGTCATACCGTTCTGCCCATAAGTGATGCCCAGAAAGAGCATCAATCAACTGAGCGGTTATTCGTATCTCATCTCCACTCTTTCTGATACTCCCCTCTAGAACATACCGAACACCCAGTTCTCTGCTCACTTGCTGAACCTTTACAGGTTTGCCTTTATACGTGAATGTCGAATTTCGAGCAATCACAAAGAGCTTTGGAACGCTACTAAGTGCAGAAATGATCTCCTCAGTCAGCCCGTCGCTGAAATACTCCTGCTCAGGATCGTTACTCATGTTTGTAAAGGGCAAAACGGCAATTGAGGGTTTATCAGGCAGCGGAAGCGGCGGTGTGTCCGGCAACCCCGCTTTGCGGAGGGCAGCAACATAGTCCTCTATATCAGCCTTATTTTTGTAATGCAGTGTCTTTGCATAAGACTCAAGAGAAAACTTAGGATTTATCCCAAGCACTTCCGCAGCGTGAACCCTTGCTTCTTCATCCCTGCCAAACTTTATGTAAGCT
>JAFCZV010000181.1 GCA_019314155.1 Deltaproteobacteria bacterium | reverse complement strand
TCTTTGAGCGCTCTGCTCAAGTTGTATATATAGACCCCCTGCCCGCCGCAGTGGGGATGGCTTCGATAGCTCAACAAGCAGATTCTCAATCGATCTGCCTTATCCTTTGACATTATAGCACCTCGTTTCTGCCAGTTTTTCCAACACCGCATCATATTGATCAATCAGTTCTTCCCAGGCAAAGCGACACATCGCTTCGGATAGATTTTGTCGTTTTACTTCAAATTGGGGAAAATTCAAGATAAGAAAGCACAGTTTTTCGATCAGTTCCGTCTGATCTTTATAGAGAAAATCATCATGGAAGGCCTTTGGGATAATTTCCGGGTATGACAGACGGTCAGGCAACAGCGGGATACAGCCGTAACGGATCGCTTCCACCACTGAAATACCGAAATTTTCCTGATTTGCCGTGCTGATTACGATATCTCCTTTCATAAGCCACTCCTGGTATTTTTCTTTGGATGCTTCATGGCCGTACCAAACGATCCGATTCTTAAGACGTTCCCTGGCGGCTATAAACGCTTTGGGGACCATCTGGAAGTTTTCTCCCAAAAGTGCAAGACGAAAATCCAGACCCCGTTCAAGTACGGCGTCCAGCGCTTCGAAAAAAGCCGAAGGGTTTTTGTCAAATTCCCAGCGATGATTCCAGATGATCAATGGTGGCGCGCCGGTTTCGGGAACCAAACGGGGCAGCGGGCGGTCTGCAGCCGGGAAATGACATCCTGGATATAAAACCCCGCTCTTTCTGCGTATTGCTTGGATCACCCACGTCGGCCGGTATTCGGGCATCATTCTTATAAATTCCGGAAGGCCCGAGAAAAATGCATCAAAGTGGGTCCGGGAATTAAAAAGAACCTTGTCTGCTGCAAGGGCTGTGGTGATGTCTGTGAAACCAAACTGAAAGTCCCTGCTTTCACCGGGCGCCAATGGATAGGTCAATTGATTCTCATGAAAATAAACCAGGGAAGGCGGACAAAACTTACCCCATAAGGCCTTAAAATCCGACAGGCTCATAAGGTCGCTGACAATCAATCCGTTGTAGTCTTTAAGAGAGGGAATTTTTTTCACAAAGTATAGGGCCGCCCCTCGCATCCGCCACTTCCAGAAACGAGCGGGCAGCGTGACAAGGTCGATTCTATGCCGAGAGTGTGAAATAAGGCCCTGGGCAAAATCCCGATGTGATCCGCCGAAAAAAGGTTCCAAAAATAGAAATTTCATACCAATTTAGGCTAAAAACTAAACTGAAAAGAAAGACAAACGCCTTTGTTCTTGACATCAAGACAAACGCCTTTGTTCTTGACATCGGCCGAAAGGTTAATTTTCACATTGTCTTTTAATCGTTCTAAAAAAAGGCCGGTTTTTTTCCGGTTGTATTTGTGAGCACTTGTTACCGCACCGTATATGTTTCCGGCATAAAAACCAACTCCCACAAAAGTAAGGAGCCCGCCAAGTGCAGGATTCCCCGCATCGAAAGACTCATAGGCGGCGTATATGAGAGCACCATTAATCAAAAAAGCGATCAGTGCATCCTGGTATCTTTCACAATAAAGATATCCCGCCCCGGGAATGACAGATAAAAACCCCGCCAGCTTCGGATTCTTTTTTGGAATTATTTTTTCCTTGTCAAGTTCGGCAGCCAGTTTTTCAAGTCTGTATTTATCTTGATTATTAACACTTATTTTTGAAAAGTATTGTCTGCCCTTTTCCCAGGATGCCGTTTCAAGATAAATCCACCCGAGCCTGTAGTAGGCTTCATCCCTTACATCCTCATCGTATGCGACCACAATAAGATTGTTGAGATTGATTATAGCAGGATCGAAGGCCATAAGTTTCATGTAGGCTTCACTGATCTTAAAATACGATTTTATGGCATAATCGCTATCCACATATTCATCGACCAACTTTTTAAATGACTCGACAGCCGCCTTGAAATCCCCTCCGAGGTAATATGACATGCCGGTTTGATACATTGCCCGTTCCACCCGCTTATCCTCCGGAAAGAAGTAGACAAACCGCTTGTATTCCATAACGGCCGTCGAATAATCGTGGTTGGAAAAAAGGTTCTCTGCATAATTGAACTGTTTGTCCGGCGTTATCATAACAGAAGGATTGCTGTCCGGTGGGGTTTGGGAGCCGGCAAAAGATTTTGAAAAGGGGATAAAAAGAAAAAATAGCGCAACGAGAGCGATGAACCGAGAGCCAAAGCAAATGTTTCGGATGCGCATAATAATTATTGCCGCCAGAAATCGTTGTTACTCACAGGATCGTAGTTGCGCTTTTCACCGTTTATCCAGACCGGGGCCGACAATCTTGTCTCGTCTCTGCCGCAACGCATTAGACGGTCACCGCACATGATCCAGCCGGTAAGGGAACCATGTTTTTTGATGGCATCCGTACAGTACTGGGAACATGTCGGATACATGGAGCAACGATCACCGTCGACACTTGAAATGTAATCTCTATAAAACTTGAAGGGATAAAGAAGAGGGCTCCCCTGTTTTTCTGCAGCCTCATGTGAAAGTTTTGGATTATCAGCAAGATTCATCTCCTGTCGGGCGCAGGCACTGCTCCAAAATACGTTTAAAATTGCACAAGCAATGATGAGACCAAATCTTTTTTTCATTGTTTGTTTTTTACGAGACCTTTATTTTTGGGTGACCCTGAAAACCTCCTCTATGGTAGATATACCATTTAACACCTTTTGTACACCGTCTTGGCGCAAAGTGACCATATTCTGATTCAACGCCTCGTTTTTTATACTGTTGGAATCATGGGTCTTTAATATAAGACTTTTTAAACTGTCATCCAACAGCATAATTTCAAAAATACCTGTTCGTCCTTTGTACCCGGTAAAAAAACAGTTTTCACATCCTATGGATTTGTAAATAACAGCTTCCCGACATTGATGGGCGTTAATCCCGATGCTTTCCAGTGCAACGTCATCGGGTGTGTAAAGCTCCTTGCAACTTTTGCAAAGAACCCGGATCAATCTCTGGGCAACAATCGCCAGGACCGATGACGAAATTAGAAAGGGTTCGACACCGATATCTACAAGGCGGGTAATCGCGCTTGCAGAATCGTTGGTGTGGAGTGTGGAAAAAACAAGATGCCCGGTGAGTGCCGACTGAACCGCGATGTCCGCTGTCTCCCTATCCCGTATTTCACCGACCAGAATGACGTCGGGATCCTGCCGGACAATCGACCTGAGTCCGCTGGCAAAGGTAAGGTCTATTTTCGGATTTACCTGTATTTGACTGATCCCTTCGATCTGATATTCAATGGGATCTTCAATGGTGATTATGTTGATATCCGGCACATTGATGGACGAAAGGATTGCATAAAGCGTAGTTGTCTTTCCGCTGCCTGTGGGGCCGGTGACAAGGATAATACCATTCGGAGACTTGACAAGGTTTTCAATGGCATCGAGTTTGTCCGATACAAGTCCGAGATCCGGAAGTGAAATCAAGGAAGCTGATTTGTCAAGAAGCCTGAGTACCAGACGCTCTCCAAACGACGTCGGGATGGTGGATACCCGCACATCGATCTCCTGATTGCCAATTTTGACGTCCAGACGACCGTCCTGGGGAAGACGTTTTTCCGCAATGTTCATCTTCGCCATAACCTTTATTCTGGAAATAAGCGCAGGCTGGACCCATTTTGGGGGGGACAGCAGGTCATATAGAATACCGTCAACGCGATAGCGCACTTTGAAACTGTCCCGGTAGGGTTCGATGTGAATATCGCTGGCACGAGCTTTCACGGATTGTGAAATAATATGGTTCGCAAGTTTTATGATCGGTGCATCACTGATATCATCCAGCAGGTCCGCCTTTTCCTCGATTTCACTGAGAATGGCACTGCCGTTTTCTTCCATATCCTGGACAAGCTGCTCGGCCGAGTCCCTGGAAAGATCATACGATATATTTATGGCAAATAGAATTGCGTCCTTTGTTGAAAGAACGAGCTTAACGTCTTGGATGCCGAGAATCTTGATAAGGTCATCTATGGGTTGGATACAAGCCGGGTCGTTTACGGCTATGGCCGAATCTGAGTTGAAAAGATCTTCTTTTTTTTTGTGTCGATCCTCGTCCAGTAATCTCTTATCGGGATCGGAATCCGGACGTCCTTTTATCAAAGGAACTATGTTGTATTTTTTTAAAAATTGAATCGGAACATGGTCGGTAAAATCGGTTTTAAAATTTTCAAGGGGCAGTTCCGGCCAGAAAGGAATGTCGTATTGGATGCTTAAAGCTTCGAGAAGCTGTCTTTCGGTAATGATCTTTTTTGCTACGAGCGTTTCTCCGAAATCGCCGCCCTTTTCGGCTTTAATCCTTTGGGCCTCTTTTAGATCTTCTTCTGAAACCTCGAAGGTGTCTTTGAGTATCTGGGTAAAATGTTTTTGCATGGTGTTTGAAGGGTTGAAGGAAGTTTCTACCTAAATTGAGCGATGGCAGTCCTTATTGTTTGGCTTCGGATCCGGTGCTGTCAGGTTGTTTTTCGTACATTTTGATTCTCCCTGCTTTGATCTGATCAACTTGATCCTGCTTGCTTTCCAAAAGCGCTTGTGCCTCGGCAGGATTGTTGACGACAGTGGGTTGGATAAACACATAAAGATTGGTCTTTTCACTTCCCCTTGACGTCGATTTGAACAGATACCCGAAAAAAGGGATGTCTCCCAGGCAGGGAACACTGTATTCTATTTCTGAAATGATTTCATCGATCAACCCGCCGATGACAACGGTACTACCGTCTTTTACAATCACCGTTGTGTCGATGCTGCGTTTTAATGTGGTCGGACGATCTTCCGAAGCCGTAGATGCTGTGGCTTCGTCGAGTTTGGTCAATTCCTGGGAAATATCGAGCTGAACCAGCCGATCTTTGCTGATTTGCGGCGTGATCTTCAAGGTAATCCCGACATCTTTGTACTCATAGGAACTGTATGTCTCGACCCCGGAGTCTGCGGCCGACCGGGTCTGGTAGGGAATGTTCTTGCCCACGATAATTACGGCTTCCTGATTGTCCATGGTCAGGAGCTGAGGTGTCGAGAGTATATGAACATCTTTATCCTTTTGATAAGCATTTATAACTGCGGCAAGGTTGGGAAAGGTGATATTGCCGATGGTAATGGCTTCGGTTATTACAGCCATGGACAAACCGTCTGCAGTCGGCAAGGTCGCAAGTGGCGTTGTGCCCAAAATGTCGAGCGGTGATGAAAATGTTCCCCCAAAAGCTGCATCTTTTCCGCCGATGGTCGTCTTGCCGCCCGTCATCCATTCGACACCGAGCTTAAAGTCCTTGTTCACGTCGACTTCCATGAGAAGACATTCGATATAGACCATTGCCCTTGGAATATCCAATTTCTTGATGATCTCATCCAGGACCTGGTAGTCCTCCTTGCCTGCCATGATAATCAGACTGTTGGTCGCTTTATCGGCGGCCAGTTTGACTTTTTCCGAAATAAACGGAAGTTTTCTCTCCTGGGGGGTACCGGCCTTTTTCGTCGGCAGTTCCCGAAGGACCTTTGCCAGATCCTCGGCATTGGCATTTTCAAGATAATAGACATGGATCTTTCCTTTTCCTCTGGGCGTTTCCCGGTCGAGCATTTCGATCAGCTTTTTTATCCTTGAGGTCTCGACCTCGCTGGCCATTACGATAATCGTATTGGTCCGATCATCCGCCACGAATTTGACTGTTGACAGATCCGGTGCTTTGGTTTTTCTCTTTTTCTGGAAAACAGAGTCGAGAATCTTCACAAATTTTGCGGAATCGGCATATTCCAGCGGAATTACGGTAAGCTCCTGCCCCATGCCGGAAACATCGATGGCATTCAGGATTCGAATCAGCCGTTTTATATTGGAATATACATCTGTAATAATCAACATGTTCGTCGGAGGATATGCCAGAATCACGCTGTTTTTGGAAACTAATGGCGCGAACAGCTTTTTTATTTCAGAAGAACTTGCGAATTTTAAGGGTATCAGCTGCGTAACGACTCGATCTTCAGGTGAGGCGGCTTCTTCTTTAAGCCGGGTTTCAATGTTTTTTGATCGTGCATCCGGAGATGGAATAATTTTAGTGACTTCTCCGGCTTTTACGGTGGGTGAAATTATCGTCACTTTTCCCTTTACACGTTGATCCACAACAAAGTTCTTTGACGTCAATTCACTGATAAATTTTATAAAAACATTGATGTCGACATCATTGAAATCTATCGAAATGAATCTTTCCGAATTCTGACTCCCCTGGGCTGCTGTTTTATTTTTTGACGATTTGAGAACTTTTCCGGAGGTGTCTGTCTGAGCCTCAATGAATGGAGGCACCGTCAAAATCATAACCGCTAAAATAAACAAGTTTCTGATAACTTTTGAACCGGAGGCGTGTGATCTCATTTGTAGTCGATTATACCGTATGGTTGTGTTTTATCCCGATCTTCACATTT
>JAFCZV010000180.1 GCA_019314155.1 Deltaproteobacteria bacterium | reverse complement strand
ATAACGCGGACGACCAATGGTTTGAGATCCATCAGGATTATCAACAATTAAGTCTCCACCCGTTTTTGCAATTACCGCATTCCAACGTTCAGATTCATTTTGAAATGGAGCAAAAACGTCCACTGTAAATCCGTGTGAAGAGAATTCACCCACACAAACATGGGATGCATTACCGGCACCACAAACTACGATAGTCCTGGAATCTTTTGAAACAACGCTCGATTCATTTATACTTTTCATCATACAATTACCCTTGATAATATTTTTAGTTGTCAATTCAACGTTGGATCCAGCCGATCACGAACCCAGTCACCGAGGATGCTCATGGCCAGAGTTGCGAGAAATATAGTAACGCCCGGCAACAACACGGCAATCCACCAGGCGGTCGTCAGATAATCCCGGCCAAACCCCAGCATGTTTCCGAGACTGGTCATCGGCGGCTGGATGCCGATGCCGAGAAAACTTAAGGAGGTCTCCAGGATGATTGTACCTGGAAAGTTGAGGGTCATATTCACGATTAACGCGCTGGATATATTCGGAAGAATATGGCGCAAGTTAACCCTTATCGGGGTCGCACCAAGGGTGTTAACCGCAACCGCGTAACCATGGGTCATGGCCGATAATGCCAGTCCGCGTGTAAGTCGTGCGTAGCGCTCCCAACCATATATACCCATCAGGATGATAAACAATGTTAGGCTGTTGCCCAAAAAGGCGAGCAACGCCAAGGCAATGATGAAAAACGGCAAGGCCGCTTGAAAATCAATAGCTGCCACCACGACATCGTCAACCCAACCGCGATAGTGAGCCGCCAGAAAGCCGAGTGAAGTTCCCAGAATTGCACCGATAACGGTGCCTAAAAACGCGACCAGCAGGCTCAAGCGGATTGAAAAAATGAGGCGGCTTAACACATCGCGTCCGAGATCGTCGGTGCCAAACACATGCTTCCAATCACCGCCTTCCATCCCGGCAGGCGCGTGCAAGCGTGCCCGCAAATCGATGGCCGTATACTCGTAGGGGGAGATAAGCGGTGCAGAAACAGCGACGAAAATCATAAATAGTAACCATAGGGCTGCAATGATCACAAGTGGAGGATATCGCTGAAAAAAGCGGCGCAATAGGGTTCGAGTGTCCTCCCTGGGTCGCTCGGCAAGACGCGTTAACCGCAATGAAGTTTGTGGCTTGCCAGTCATAATAAATTCTATTATTCTTTTGTCTGGAGATCGCTAACCCGCGGATCCAACCATCCGTAAGAAAGGTCGACGATCAGATTGGCGCTTACCATGGAAACTGCAATCAACAGTATAGCCACCTGCACCACTGCCAGGTCTCTGTTCGCCACCGAATCCACCAACAGCCGCCCGACACCTGGCCATGCGAATACGTTTTCGGTAATAACACCGCCAACAATCAGGCTGCCGACAAAAAAGCCGGCGACAGTAACGGTCGGAATGGCCGCATTCGGCAGGGCGTGTCCTCGAACCACTTTTCGCCAGGGCACACCCTTGGCGATGGCAGTGCGAATATAGGGTTGACTTAGTACTTCCAACATCGACGACCGCATAAACCGTGCGAATACGGAAGCCTCTGCTGTGGCCATCGTGATCACCGGCATAATGTAGTGCCGCCACGATTCGCTGCCGGCACTGGGAAGTAGTCGCCAGGTCACTGAAAACAAGAGAATTAACAGCACTCCCAGAAAGAAGTTTGGGATACTCAACCCCATAACAGCCAGGGTCATTGTGGAGCGATCCTTGACGGTGTTGTGGTGAAGCGCCGAGTAGATACCCGCAGGGATTCCGATCAGAAAAGTAACGATGGCAGTAATCCACATTAGAGAGAGGGTTTTCGGGACACGTTCCATCACCACCTCAACCGCATCACGGCCGTCTAAATAGGACTGACCGAGGTCGCCATGAAATATGTTGCCGATGTAAATCAGATACTGCTTCCAGATGGGCTTGTTCAAACCCCACGCTTCACGAAGCGCTTCGATGGCATCAACGTCCGCATCGGGCCCATAGATCTGAAGCGCCGCGTCACCGGACATACGCAGGGCGATAAAAACAAAGGTAACAATAATACAGATTGTTAAAAGGGCGCGAATGATCTTCTGTAACAAATAACGGGTTGGCATATTACCTCCTCGTCCTCATCACACTTCACCATGGGCGACATAGCAAGCAACCCACTGGCCGTCCTTCAATGGCTTGAATTCGGGTACACGTTGCGTACAAATTTGCTTGGCCAGATGGCAACGTGCATGGAAGCAACAGCCTGGTAAAAGATCAATGGGGCTAGGCGGATCGCCTTTTAGAAAAATCCGTTCGCGTTTAAGTCCCGGTTCCGGAATCGGTATGGCGGAAAGCAACGCCTGGGTATAAGGATGTGCCGGGCTATCGAACAACAGGTCACCTTCCGCCAATTCAACGATCTTACCCAGGTACATGACAGCTACCCTTTCACAGACGTGGCGCACGATGCTCAGGTCGTGACTGATGAATATCATGGTCAGGCCCGTACGTTTGGTTAGCTCGGCGAGTACATTGATAACCTGGGCCTGGATAGAAACGTCAAGCGCTGAAACCGGTTCGTCACAAACCAACAGTTCAGGCTCGAGCACCAGCGCCCGGGCCAGGACAACGCGTTGCCGCTGCCCCCCACTTAAATCAAATGGATAGCGGTAGAAGGTGTGATCCTTTAAGTCCATGGAACGCAGAATTTCAGCAGCTTTATCACGGCGCTCCGATATGCCGGCAATGTTGTGGATGAGCAACGGCTCGACGACCTGATCGAAAATCTTCATGCGGGGATCCAGGGCGCCGAGTGGATCCTGGAATACATACTGCATCTGCCGGCGGAGTTTGCGCCACTCGCCCGACGGAAGTCCGGAAATCTGCCGGTCTTTGAACATAACGGTGCCCGATGTCGGGGTGTCGATGTTCAGCACCAGGCGGGCGATGGTGGATTTTCCGCAACCGCTCTCACCAACAATACCGAAAGTTTCACCTTTGTTAACGCTAAACGAGACACCGTCAACCGCTTTGAGATCGGCTTTCTTCCGGACCAGCCAACCGCCCCTTCGTATTTTATAGTACTTCATAAGGGCAACGGCTTCCAGCAACGGCGGCCCGTTTCCCTTTAGCCTGGATACCTGCGAGGCTCCTTCCTGTGCACTCAATGTTGCAGCCCTCCTCGTTGGGGATTAAAGCAGGCTATACTATGGCCGCCCGTTCCGATCGCAAGAGACGGTTGGTTGGGCCCGCATTCCTCTAAGGCAACCGGACAACGTGGTTCGAAGGCGCAGCCTTGCGGCATTTCGTGAGGAGCCGGCACGGATCCTTTCATGGGATACAGCTTATCGGTACGGTGATCGATTCGGGGTAATGAGGCGAGCAGCCCGCGGGTGTATGGATGGCGGGGATCATCGAATATACTCTGGACCGGGCCTTTCTCGGCAATCCGTCCACAATACATCACAGCCACTCTATCGCAGGTTTCCGCAACAACAGCGAGATCATGGGTGATTAAAATAATGGACATCCCCATTTTCTTGCGCAAGCCGCGAATCAACTCGAGTATCTGAGCCTGAATGGTCACGTCCAGTGCTGTCGTCGGTTCATCTGCGATGAGCAACTGAGGGCGGCCGGCCAAAGCCATGGCAATCATTGCCCGCTGGCTCATTCCGCCGGACATTTGGTGCGGGTATTCCCTTAGCCGCTGTTTCGGATCGGGAATGCCCACGCGGGCCAGCAGACGCCGGGCTTCTTTGCGGGCTGCCTGACCCGTTAATCCCAATTGTTCCTCAACCACCTCTTCAACTTGGTCGCCGATCGTATCGGTGGGATTCAAAATAGGTGTGCCGGTGTTGTGAGCGATAGATTCAATCACCTGACGACCGATGGTGTGAACCGGATTAAGAGAACTCATGGGATCCTGAAAGATCATCGCGATTTCACGACCCCGCATCTGCGTCAGCCCTTTCTCATCCAGACTCAATAAATCTTGTTTTCTATAGCGCACATTGCCGCGGATAAGCGCCCTCGGGCCCAGCAACTGCATCACAGCCATACATGTGACGCTTTTTCCACTGCCGCTTTCACCCACCAGTCCCAGAATCTCGTCGGGGAACACTTCCATATCTACCCCATACAGGCACCGCACCCAGCCGGTGGGTGTATCAAAATCGACAGTGAGGTCCGATAGTTGAAGCAGTGGCTCTCGCTGGGACTTTAAAAGGGGTTCTGAGTGATTTGCGTTCATGGTCAAACCTCATATGAGACTGGATTATACAAGGTTATAAATCAATCCGAAATCCGATTGATGAACTGTGGCGTTAGGCAAAAACGCCACAGTTCATCTCTAAGTTGCACAGATTACTTAAAAGCTCAGGTTGGCCGCGGTCAGATCCATGTATTCTGCGGGGTACGCCGTCCAGTTAATATCGTCACGCTTACCGTAGAACATCGTCATGGCATGCAGAGAGATCAGAGCCGGCTCTTCGAAATCGCAGATTTCCAGCATCCGGCGGATTGCCTTGCGACGCGTCTTAAGATCGGTGCTGTTTTCGAGAATTTTGCCGAGCTTGTCGAACTCCTCCGGAAGTTCTAACATTGGCTCTTTGCCCATATACTTATCTTCTTTCCGGCCCCAAAACTGGGTGCCAAGGCGGCGCCAGGTCATGCCCACCGGGTCCAAATAAAAGGCGGTGTTCGACAGGTTCAGGATGTGGCGGGTTTCATCGTTTTTCAGGATCTGTGACCAATTCTCCTTCATATCAAGCTTCACCTTTAGACCCACCGCCTTCCACATCTCAACCAGAACCTGGGCCGTGGCCACCTCCAGGGTGTAATAGTCGGATAACAAGCGATAGTATATCGTCTGACCTTTATAGCCCGAATTCTTGATCAACTCCCGTGCCTTGGCCGGGTCATAGGGAACGCCCGGATGGTCTTTGATCCACATATCACCGAACAGCTTCATCTGAAAGCCATTGGGAACGGTCGTGCGGCCGTGGTAAAGACTATCGACAATAAGCTGGCGATCAATCGCCATGGCCATTGCCCGCCGCAGTTCGGGGCTTTTCAGTATGGCGTTCGTGGTATCAAAATTGACGCTTCGTACATTGCCGATCTGTCCACCAACAGCCGACGTACCTTTATTCTCGTCGATGCTCTTTAGTTGATCGGGAGGGATTTCCGTGAGGTCTTGGCCGGTGCTTTTTCACCCCAGTAATCATCAAATGCCGCCAGCTTGATGGAAACAGCGGTCTTTATTTCAACAAGCTTATAAGGCCCGGTGCATACAACGTTGCGGCTCCAGGTATCCCAATCCTTTGCCGCCAGATAAGCTTTCTTGCTGATAATTTCGCTCATATAACCGGCAAGGCGTTTTTCAAGCAGAAAATCGGGGGCCTTACTCCTGATCCGAACAGTGTAACGGTCGACGACTTCCGGTGGCTCGAGATTGCCCAAATACATCTTGGCAAACACGCCGTGTTCCTTGTGAAAAAGACGCTCCGGACCGAAACTGAAGGCAATGTCTTCTGCCGTCATCTCCTCACCATTGTGAAATTTTACGCCTTTACGCAGCTTAAACTCGAGCGTCCTGTCATCAAGACGCTTCCATTCCGTAGCCAGACTGGGAATGAGCTTTTGGTTATCCTTATAGTCAACCTTGATCAACGCCTCCCCTATATTCCAAAGAATACGCATATGTACATTGCTGTTTTCTGTCATGGGCTCCAAAGTTGGAGGAATCTTTTGCACCGCCACTACAAAATCCGGGCGGCTGTCGGCCTGTGCGGGCGTCAGTGAAATAGCACTCCACATCATAAGAAATGTAAGGACGCCAAAGAAAATTACCAGTTTTTTGCTTTTTTTCTTAAACATTTTTCCCTCCCTCCCAGTGTGTGATTAAGATTTAACATTTAGTTGAGTACCGCGGTGTTGTGCTCGGAGACCACCGCGTGCGATTGGCAAGGGTTTGAGTGTTGAAGATGATTCGAGAGCAGAAGCCTACCGCTTCACGTTCCAGTTTACACTGAGGACACTGCCGATTGATCTGTCACCTCCTAATTGCTCAGGTTGAGCGATTTTTTTTGACGACTCATGCCGAGTTCTTAACGCATAGGGTTTGCGAAAACCCCTGGAGGAACCGGAGAAATATGATCAAAAGGGGACGTTATTTCAACCGTGTTCCTGAGTTTAGAATCCTGACTTAAGGCTCTGTGGAATACAATTGAGAACTATGGCGAATCAACTCCGGCAATAATTTTTGCAACTTTAAAGTTAAAATACTGTGTTGTCAATATTTTTTAAATTATTATATTAGTTTTAATTTATTTACAATTTATTGCATTTTATACAAAATATATAGGTTTTTTTCTTGACATGAAAATGTTGAATAATGTAAATTTTTTTTTTCTTTTTTCCCGAAGGCGGAGAACCTAAAACAATATCCCGCAAGATAAGCATATTCAACATTACTTTGGCATCAAAGACGGGACTTAAAAAACTATTGATGAAAAGCAGGTAAGCATTTTCACAATTTCTACAACATCAAGTTTAAACACCAGCTTAATTTTTGAAGTAAAGTCAGGAAGGAGGATTTAATGGATTCGATGAAGGTTGCGGTAATGGGAGGAGGAAATGGCTCCCATACAATAGCGGCTGATTTGGCTCTAAAGGGACTTACCGTCAATATGTTTGAAGTGGAGCAATTTGCAGCGCCCATGCGAGAAGTATTTGAAACTCGCGAAATAGAAATGTCAGGCGTTGCTGGACGCGGCATAGCTAAACTGAATCTAGTGACCACCAACATTCGTGCAGCGATTGAGGATGTCGAAGTCGTTTTTATTCCGCTGCCGGGGTTTACAGTTTCGATCTACGGCCAACTTCTAGCGCCATATCTCACCAAAGACCAGATCGTGGTCATCATGCCGGGCACTCTTTCCGCGCTTGAGTTTCGTGAGGCTCTTCGGGCCAACGGCAACCATATAGATCCAATTATCGCTGAGACAGGTGGACTTCCTTTTGCCACCCGCCTGGTTGGTCCTGGAAAGGTAAAAACCTTTCATGTCCGGTCCGTTTGTGGCCTGGCCGCCATCCCCGGAAATAAGGGCAAAATTGTATATGAAAAATTAAAAGGGCTGTATCCTTTTGACCTTAAAAATTCGGTGGTTGAAACCGGTCTCGGTCATTTGACTCCTCTTCTTCATCCAGTCGGCTGTTTGTTGAATGCCGGACGCATCGAGCGATCCCACGGAGAGTTTTACATGTATGAAGAGGGGATGACACCTTCAGTGGTGCGAGTAATTGAATCACTGGACAGGGAACGGTTGAAGATTGGAGAAGCTCTGGGTATCCAATTGCCCACAGGCGTGGATATGATGGTCGAATCCGGATACGGCCCCCGGGGGACGCTATGGGAGTCTTTAAATGGAAGTGCCGGGTTGACACCCGTTAAAGGGCCTGACTCTCTGGAAAACCGTTATGTGACCGAAGACATTCCATTCGGGCTGGTGGCCTGGGCCAGTCTTGGCAACGCCACAGGGATGGATACCCCGATTATGGACAGTCTGGTAGAGATTGGAAGTGCCATTATGGGGAAGAATTGCTGGAAAGAAGGAAGAAATCTCGAAAAAATGGGTTTGGCAGGGCTTAACATAAAACAGATTAAGGCTTTTCTAGAAGATGGAAAATCAATACCATCTTAGAAACTGCGGTTATTTTTTTCGCATGCCTTTATCTTGAACAAAAATCCTCATTAATCAACAGACTTTAATCAACAGACTCATTGATGGGATCTGAAGATACGGATCATCTCCCGATTAGTTGTAGTTAATTAGGGTAAAATAAGTGTGTTGTCTCCAATTGAGCGAGTGTGATCTCAGAGGGTTCAAGGATTCAAGGATTCAAGGGTTCGAGTGACCCGCCACAAAACAGGCGGATAAAAATGCTTAAAAAAATAGGATTCAAGTAGTCGAGGGTTCAAAGGTTCGAGGGATCTGTTTAGAGATATTTGGATTACGTTAGGATGTTTTTCATATCTTATGGTTCTGTTTGCGAACTGGAAACGCAAATATTATTAGCAGGGGATTTAGATTTAATTGAAAAAGGTGAATTGGGTACACTAAAAAAAGACATTGCAGAAATCGAAAGAATGTTAAAGGCGCTGATAAAATCTTTAAAAAACAAACCGCTTGTCGGAGTGAAACGAAGATCCCGTCAACGGGGAATCCTTGACCCCTTGAATCCTCGAACCCTCTTCTCCAACTAGATTGGAAAAGAACCGAAAATACTAACTGACATCCGGTTTATGCTTTGCAACGATATCTTCGATTTTCGATTTGACCTCTTCAGAAACGTTCTCGGGTTGATACTCCGCAAAGATCTTTTTTGCATTTTCATTCAGCGTTGCCAGGAGGTCTTTGCTGCCATTCTCTTC
>JAFCZV010000590.1 GCA_019314155.1 Deltaproteobacteria bacterium | reverse complement strand
TGCTAGCCTTCGTAGAGCACTGCCAATATGGTCGCTTTTCCTTTTTTGGAAGCGACGAGATGCGGTGTCGTGGAAAGATAGTAGGCGCTGTCTCCGGGTTCGAGATCGAATGTATCCTCCCCGATATTCAGCACGACAATACCGTCCAAAACGTAGATGAATTCCTCGCCGTCGTGCACGGAAACTTCTTTATCAGGGTTTTCTTCAAGCTGAACGATCAAAGCTTCCATGTGGCGTCCTTTTACTTCAGGGGCCAGGCTTTTATAAATGTAAACCTGTTTTTTGCCTTTCTTCGCGGTGGATCTCGAAACGACCTTCTGTTCATCTTTGCGAGTTATGGAATAGATTCTGTTGCCGATCCCTGAAATTAACCTGCCGAAAGCACTATCAAGGGCTTTGGATAGCCTGATCACTGTCCCGAGCTGAGGTTGAACGATATTATTTTCGATATTGGAAAGTAATTCCACGTCGAAGCCTGTCATGTTCGAGAGCTCGTCAAGGGAAATTCCTTTTTCTTCTCTCAGGATTCTGATCCGTTTGCCTATTTCTTCGACCCCATCATGGGGTGTTTCCGAAATGTCGCCGGTGAGATCTTCAAAAAAATCTACGTTTATGTGGGGTGGTTTTCTCTTGGTTTCCATGTAATGCTCCTGACCCGGAAGAACTGGGTAATGTTATTGATAATCGGATTATTTGTACTGCAAATTTTCGCGTACGCTTTTCAAGATCTTTTGCAAACTGTTTGCGTTCCATAATATAATTTTAGGCATTTTCTTTCAGGGTTCAGAGATTAACCTGCCTTCTCTTTTTATTGGACACAGATGAACACAGATTATTAAGATTTTAAGATTTTATAAATTATAATTTCTGTGTAAATCTGTGTAAATCTGTGTCCTATCTAACTTAAAAAGTTTTTATGATACATTCGTTATTCAATATTCGATATTCGTTATTCCGGGTTCAGGGTTAATGGTTTTAAGCACTTCAACTTTAGGCATTTTAGTTCATTTCCCCGTTAAACACGGGATAAATAGGCATTTCATTTTTAGGCATTTCAACCTCGTCCAGTCAATCCTTTCGGGATTCTTCCGGTATGTGCACATTCCGAGCGGAGTCTTCGGCCCAAAATCTTTTCGAGCATACGGCCTATTCTGAGGACTCTGTCCACATCAACACCGGTATCGATCCCCATCTCATCCATCATGACCACCATGTCTTCCGTGGATACAAGTCCCACGATCCCAGGATCTTGATAATACTGTCCGCCGGTGCCGCCCAGGGTCGATTCGAAATGCGTGATTCCGGCCTGAAGCGCTGCCAGAACATTGGCAAGCCCCCAACCTCGGGTGACATGGAAATGGGCCACATGTTTTGTGGGATCCGGGATTGCATCCAGAATCATGGAATAATATTCGTACACTTTATTGGGCGGGGCAGATCCGTCATGATCGGCATGCTCGATATCGTCCGCACCGATGTCAAGCCACCGCTGTGTAAATTCAACGGCCTTTTTCATTTCCGTTGGGCCCTCGATGGGGCAGCCCCAGATGGTGCTCACGGTTCCGCAGACTTTCATTCCTGCATCGTGGGCTTTTGGAATATACGTTTCACACATCTTCCAGTATTCTTCGAGTGAAAGCCCGGAGTTGGTCCTGTGGTGGGATTCGCTGGTGGAGACCATAAAGAGTATCCGGTCCGGACCATAACCCTCCTTACACGCCTGGATCGTTCTCTCCACAGCTTTTTCCCGGATGGTTATGGCGGTAATTTCGACATCTTTCAATAAATGGCCGACTTTTTTGCTAGCGTGCAGCCTTTTTGAAAGGTCATCGGCATCCTTAAATTGGGGCATCACCCTGGGATTACCGAAATTAGTCACTTCCAACCGCTTGAACCCGGCAAGAATAAGCTCTTCGGCCAACCACAGCTTTGCATCGGTTGGGATAAATTTTTCTTCATGCTGGAAACCATCTCTTACCGTAATATCGCCCAATACAACCTTTTTCGGGTATTTTAGTTCCATATTTTCTCCTTAGTACATGTATTCGTAAATACGGTCACGTATTTATTTTGCCCTGAAAAACCTGGTCCTCCCCCGCGAAGCGGGATCTCCGATGGGCCTTGCCTGTCCCGCATTGCGGGAGTCAGAGTTCTCTGGCTCTGCCTAAAAAATTGC
>JAFCZV010000179.1 GCA_019314155.1 Deltaproteobacteria bacterium | reverse complement strand
CCAAAATACGGCAATGATGAAGATTATGCTGACGACGTCATGAAGGAAATTTTTGAAAGCTTTTATGAGGCAGTCAACGGTCGACCCAACACCAGAGGCGGCGTGCACCGGATTAATCTGCTGCCGACCACCTGTCACGTCTATTTCGGTAGTATGATTGGCGCTCTTCCAGATGGCCGCCGAGCCGGAAAGCCCCTTTCCGAGGGGATTTCACCGGTACAGGGAGCGGACCGTAACGGCCCCACGGCTGTTGTCAAATCTGCGGCAAAGATCGATCATATCCGTACGGGCGGCACCCTGCTCAACCAGAAATTCCTTCCACAAGTGCTGGAAGATGAACAAGGCATCACCAAGCTTGCCCATCTGATCCGAGCCTACTTTAAGATGGACGGCCACCACATGCAGTTTAATGTAGTCAACAGTGATGAATTGCGCCGGGCGCAAGATTATCCGGACGATTACAGAGACTTGATCGTCCGGGTGGCCGGTTACAGCGATTATTTTGTTGATTTAACGCCGCAGCTGCAGAATGAAATTATAGAGAGAACAACCCACGAAGGGTTTTAAGTTTCCATCCCTGAATGCCGAATAACCCTAACAGATTCTGCTATCAATCTGAGAAATTTGAAAAACGCCCTCTTTTACTCAATCTCGGTGTCAGGCTCGAATTTTAATCCGCGAAATACTCAATGTATTCCTGTGGTTAAAATTCTCGCCTTCCTTGACCTTGAGCAAAATTAAATATTTTTCAAAGGTCTCAATCTATTTATAAACGAAGATATATAGCAAGATCCTTGCGATTTCTATAAACCTTGAGTCTTTCTTGAATAAAGGGAATAATCGATCTCGCCGTGTCGCCACAATAAAGCGCGCCCTTTTCATCCACAAAGTCGTTTAACATATCAACGATGATCAATGCTTTTTTTGGCATTCCCGCCTCCTTTTTGGTGGATGATTTTTATATTAAAATATGAGTCTGAAATTTCAAGGAAAATTTGATAAGATTGAACATTCTTGACTATTTGCGTAATTTAAGGTTATTTGTTTAACAATTGTTTATAGGAAAATGATTTTTTAAATATATTGTGTTCTTCATGAGATGTTCGGGCGCCCTATTAGGAAATATAGAACATATGAATTTTCAGAATGAAATTTGTCGAACACATTGTCAATTTTTTTTTGAGGCAATTCGAAAGTCTCTTCGTTTTTTTATTCTGTGTTTTTTAATAATCCAGCTTCACTCAACTGCATGCATGTCGGAAAAGCTTCCGGTGATTGCCAGCATTTACCCCATTGCCGACATGGTTCAGCAGGTGGGAGGTGATCATGTTGACGTTACCTTTGTTCTTCCGGCAGGTGCAAGCCCCCATACTTTTCAACCCAAGCCAAGTCTTGTAAGGACATTTTCTTCTGCACGCATTTTCTTTATGATCGGCGCGGGGCTGGAATTTTGGGCTGAAAAATTCATCGATCTGACAGGACCGGGTTTGATGACGGTGGTTTTATCTCAAGGCGTCGATCTGATAGAAACAATCGAACATAATCATGAAAACCACCATCACGAAAAGAAAACGATGATTTCAGAAAGCAAACCGATCGTTGCCAACCCCCACATATGGCTCGACCCTGTCATTGCAAAATCGATGGTCAATAAAATTAAAGATGCTCTTTGTGAGGTTGATCATCAGAACGTATCGTATTATAAATTATTTACAAGCGCTTGATAAACTCCACCAGATGATTCAAGGGACGGTTTCTAACTTTAAAATGAAAAAATACATCGCCTTTCATGCGTCGTGGGATTATTTTGCCAGACGATATGGCCTTGAATCTGTGGGCGTCATTGAAGCGACACCGGGCCGAAATCCGACACCGATACAAATTCGAGATATCGTAGCGATGATTGAAAAATATCATATTCGAGCCGTATTCGCCGAGCCTCAGCTTAATTATAGGGCAGCTAAAGTCATTGCCAGAGAAGCGGATGTCAAGGTCCTTTTGCTCGATCCCATGGGAAATCCCAAACAACAATACGGCAACACCTACATAGATCTTATGCAGCACAATCTAAACATACTGAAGGAGGCTATGGAGTGAAAGATTTGGCCATAGATACGAAAAATGACAAAGAACCCTTTGTGGTTCTCAATGACGTATGGGTGGCGTACGACGGCAAATGGATTCTAAAATCCATTTACTTTAACTGCTATCCCGGTGAAATATTCGGTGTTGTCGGTCCTAACGGCGGCGGGAAAACCACTTTGCTGAATGTTATTCTTGGACTCGTGAAGCCTCAAAAAGGCTCGGTTCGGTTGTTTGGAAGCCAACCCGACAAACACGGCAGGCAGGAGGTCGGGTTCCTTCCCCAGATTTCCCATGCAGACCGATCCTTTCCGGTGTCCGTCCTAGATGTGGTTCTTATGGGTCTTTATAGTCGTATCGGCTTTTTCCACAGGCCGGATCGTAACAGCAAAAAGATTGCCATGGACCTGCTTTCACAGATAAACATGGCCGACCATGCAAAAAGACCCTTTGCCGTGCTGTCTGGCGGCCAGCAGCAACGGGTCAACATCGCACGGGCAATGGCTTCAAAACCGAGACTTTTAGTCCTTGATGAGCCGTCAACCGGCATCGACAGTGTGGCTCAGGAAGATTTCTATGAACTTTTGGCAAAATTTAGAAATGAGCAAGGCATATCCGTTATAATGGTGTCACACGATATCGGGGTTATTACATCCCACGCGGACCGGGTTGCATGCCTGAACGTTCAGCTTCACTATCATGATGAGGCGGATTCCTGTTTTTCCCCCGATATCACCAGGGAAGTTTTTGGAAAAGACCTTAAAGTTATTGTTCATGATGATAAATGTGTAACCTGTTATCACAGGCATCAAGACCATGATTGATATGTTCAGCCTTCAATTTATGCAAAATGCCTTTTTGGCGGGAATGATGCTCAGTTTTGTTCTGGCAGTGGTTTCCTTTTTCGTCGTGTTGCGCCGTATGTCCTTTATCGGTGTGGGGGTAGCACACTCGGCTTTCGGCGGCGTAGCTCTGGGGACACTTTTGGGGATATCTCCAACACTTACCGCCATCGGTTTCGCCGTGGTCGTATCCAATGCCATCGGTTATATCGGAAAAGAAGACCATTTGAGCACAGATACAGCCATCGGCATATTTTTTCCTTTAGCAATGGCCCTTGGCGTTATTTTTATCAGTATGTCGGATCAATACAATGTGGATCTTTTCGGGTATCTTTTTGGAAACATCCTGGCAATCACCAGACAAGATTTGATTATCATTGCAGTATTCGGTGGATTGGTACTTCTTTCAACCCTGCTGTTTTTTAAGGAATTACTGTTTGTTGCCTATGACCGGGAGGTTGCTTTTGTGAGTGGAATGCCCGTGGCCTTTCTCGATCATTTTTTTCTGACCATCCTGGCGCTTGCGGTGGTCATCAGCATGAAGATTATCGGGATTATCCTTGTTTCCGCACTGCTGGTTATCCCAGGGGCGGCTGCTTCACAAATAACACATCGCTATGATTCAATGATCGCCTTTTCCATTATCATCGCTCTGATATCCACCATCGGCGGTCTTATCATCTCTTATTATGCCGACCTGCCATCCGGTGCCATCATTGTTGCATTGGCGTCATTTATTTTTTTTGTAGCATTTGCAGTGGGGCAAATCCGCAAATAGCCGCAACCCGGAATAACATCTGGGATAATTTCACAGCCATTTCGGATTTGGTTATGAAGCGTTTTCAGCCAACAGGAAGGAAATTGCGTTTCGGCCTTTTGCTTTTGAATTATACATCGCCCGATCCGCTCTTTGGATAAATGTAGTAAGCGGTTCTTTTCTGAAATATTCCGTGACGCCGAGACTGATGGTTACGTTTGCAATATCCCCGGATTCCGGGGAAAAACTTTCAATTTCTACGGAGGTTTTTATCCTGTGGGCGACATTTTTGGCTTCTTTGCCGGTTGTCTCCGGAAGAATAATCGTAAATTCTTCGCCGCCGTATCTGTAAGCGCAATCCATTGTTCTGAGGCATGATTTGATAATCTGTCCGAGTCTTACCAGCACCTTGTCCCCTTCAAGGTGACCATATGTATCGTTGTACGTCTTGAAGTTGTCGATATCCAAAAGTAAAAGTGCAAGTGGATGTCCGTAACGGTTGGAACGGTCAATTTCTATCTCCAACTGGTTATAAAAGTGTCTTAAATTGTATAATTTTGTAAGGCCGTCTGTGATTGCAAGGTTTTCAAGCTTGCTCAGGATCCGATTACGATCTTTGGTGAGTCGTCTCTCTTTGAGTACTCTTTTTAACCTGAGTATCAATTCTTCGAAGCGAAAGGGTTTAAATACAAGGTCGCTGGCGCCTTTATTGATGGCCTCTTCGTAAGAATAATTTTCACTGTAGCCGGTCATTACAATAATCTCTATATCGTAATTTTGTTTTATTAAATCGGTCAGTTGGAGACCGTTTTTCCCGGGCAGCATTATGTCGGTTATCACGAGATCCACACGGGTGGATTTTAAAAGTTCAATGGCCTCTTCCGCACTGGAAACGGTTTGGGCATTGTATCCGGACCTTGTAATAAATTCGAGCATCGAGTCTCTGATGGCAGCATCGTCGTCGACGATTAAAATGTGTTCTCCCATTTTTTCTTATCCAGCCAGTTGTTTTTGTTTTAGGGATGTCGGTACGCATGGCACCGGACTTGACATGTACAATAAAAATCTGATAGAAAAACTTCCTTTTCCTTCAGTGTGCTTATTTTCGGATGAGATGCATCAGTGTAACTCATTGAGAACCCTTAATATAACTTGAAAGGCTGGCGGTGTCAACAGACTTTTACTGTTTTTTTGGTTAGAGCGAATTCATGGATAAAATAAAAAATATTAGAAATTTCAGTATTATAGCCCATATTGATCATGGCAAGTCGACGCTTTCCGACCGTTTGATTCAGATGACCAATGTTGTCCTTGATCGGGATTTTAAAGATCAGATTCTCGATAACATGGACATTGAAAGGGAGCGTGGAATCACCATAAAGAGTCAGACCGTCTGCCTGCCGTATAAAGCCGAAAACAATCAGACGTATTCCTTGAATCTTATAGACACGCCCGGTCACGTAGATTTTTCTTATGAAGTCTCCAGGGCACTTGCATCATGTGAAGGGGCGCTGCTTCTGGTCGATGCGAGCCAGGGCGTAGAGGCTCAGACCCTTGCGAATCTGTACCTGGCCCTTGAGAATGACCTTGAAATTATTCCGGTGATCAACAAAATAGATCTGCCGTCGGCCGATGTCGACCGGGTAAAATCTCAGATAGAAGAGGATCTGGGTCTTGATCCTCAAACTGCGATCCTGGCCTCCGCCAAAGAAGGTATCGGCATCGATGATGTACTTGAAGCGATCGTGAATTATCTCCCACCGCCGTCAGGAGATCCCGAAGCACCGCTAAAGGCATTGATTTTTGATTCCCACTACGATCCTTTTCGGGGCACCATTGTTCATATTCGCGTTTTTCAGGGACGCGTAAAGCCGAAAAATATCATTAAGTTTATGTCGAATAATGTGGTCTATAAGGTTGAGGAGGTGGGGATATTTCAGATTGGCCGTATATCCCGGCAAGAGCTTTCAGCGGGCCAGGTCGGCTATATCATCGCCGGCATAAAAACGGTCAGCGATACCCGTTGCGGAGATACCATAACATTAAAAGACCGTCCTTGCAAAACACCCATGTCTGGATTCAAAGAAGCAAAACCGGTTGTTTTTTCTTCGATCTATCCGGTGGCTTCAGACGGTTATGAGGAACTGGCTGCCGGCCTTGAAAAGCTCAAACTCAACGATGCTTCCCTGGTATATGAGAAAGATACGTCTGTGGCATTGGGTTTCGGATTTCGTTGCGGCTTTCTTGGACTCCTTCATCTTGAAGTTGTTCAGGAGCGGCTTGAGCGGGAATATGATCTTTCACTGATACTGACTGCGCCTTCAGTCCAGTACAAACTGATCATGAATGACGGGTCTACGATAGTCATCGATAACCCTGCCTTATATCCGGATCCCACAACGATTGAGCGCACCAAAGAGCCGTTTATACGTGCCTCTATCATAGTTCCGGATCGGTATATGGGCGCCGTCATGAAGCTTTGTATGGATAACCGGGGTATCAACAAGAATTATCAGTATTTGACCAATAGGCGCCTGGAGATGATATTTGAACTCCCTCTTGCTGAAGTGATTTACGATTTTTACGACACACTCAAGTCCGTTACCCAGGGGTACGGATCTTTCGACTACGACCTCATAGATTTTAGAGAGACGGATCTTGTCAAGACGGATATTCTGATTAACGGTGAGCGTGTCGATGCGCTGTCCCAGCTTGTTCATCGAGACAGGGCGGTTGAGCGGGCAAGGAGTTCCTGCGAAAGACTCCGGGACGAAATTCCGAGACAGATGTTCAAAATAGCCATTCAAGGGGCTATCGGCGGGAATATTATCGCCCGGAAGACAATTTCGCCGTTCAGAAAGGATGTGACGGCAAAATGTTATGGCGGTGATGTAACACGAAAACGCAAACTCCTGGAAAAACAGAAAAAAGGGAAAAAACGGATGAAAATGGTGGGTCAGGTCATGATCCCCCAGTCGGCTTTTTTATCGGTGTTAAAGACGGATACCG
>JAFCZV010000178.1 GCA_019314155.1 Deltaproteobacteria bacterium | reverse complement strand
GGTCTTTAAAAGTGTTTTCTTTCTTTCCTTTAATCTTAATAATCTGGGATGACATTATCTCCTCCATTAAATTGAAGATGGACTATTGAAGATTGAAAATTGGAGATTGAGTATCGTCAAACTTCAATGGAAAATAATCGGTTACAGGTATAATCCGGCTGTTGATTTTTTGCTAGTCGAGAAGCCGTTTGATACTTGCCGATATTTCTTCTGCCGAGGCCGGTTTTGCGATATAGTCATCCGCCTCGGTGCTCATCCCATCACGATGGGAATAGCGGGTCGAAGTTACATGGGATGCAACGGCGGTCAACAGAATAATGGGAATGTCGACACACTTTTCATCGGCTTTCAGTTTTTTACACACCTCGTATCCGTCCATTTCAGGCATCATGACATCCAGGACAATGGCGTCCGGCGGATTTGCATGGACTTTTTCAAGACCCTCAACACCGTTGTACGCCACCTCAACTTCAAAGCCTTCTTTTTCCAATTGCCCTTGAACGATAGAACAGAAATCAGGCTCATCATCGACCACAAGAATTCTCTTTTTTTCACTCATAATTATCCTCCTTTTGTTGATTCCGGATCTTTAATCCTTTTATAGTTTTTGGTGCCAAATATTCGGTCATCCGGCACTTAAAAAAACAAACCCGGAATCAATCCACGCTCGGCCTTGGATACAGGCCGGTTTTTTCTACAATTTCTGGGACCATTTCTTCCCACTCAATGGCCATGACGTGAAAGCCACGAACCCCTTCCACCTCTTTAAGACGCTGAATCGACTCGATACAGATCTTGATTCCCTCCTCGGGTTGTTTTTCCTTGGGGGTATCTGCCATTCTTTTTATCATCTCGTCCGGAACTTCGATTCCCGGCACCCGGTTTTTCATGTACCGGGCCATACCCACCGATTTAAACGGGGTTACACCTGCCAGAATACTGACTTTTTCAAGGAGACCCCGATCGCCTGCCATTTTCATCCATAGCTCGAACTTGTCGAGATCATATATACATTGAGTTTGAATAAACTCCACTCCGGCGGCTATTTTTTTTGCCAGGCGGGGAACACGGATTTCAAATGGGTCTGCAAATGGATTTGCCGCAGCGCCGACAAACATTTTGGGCGGCCGGGAAATACCGTCTCCTCCCAGGAACTTGCCTTCGTCTCGCATATGCCGGACGGCTTGAATCAACTGAATGGAGTCGATATCATGAACGTTCTGACCGGTTGGGCAGTCGCCGAAGCTCTGGTGGTCTCCGGAAAGACATAGAATATTGTGTATGTCGAACGCTGCCGCCCCGAGAATATCGCTCAAAGCGATGCGATTCCGGTCGCGTGTCACCATCTGCAGTACCGGCTCAAGTCCCATGAGCTTTAGTTTTATACAGGCCGCCAGGCTGCACATGCGAGTTACGGAGGTCTGATTGTCCGTGATATTTATGGCATCTACATGATCCTTGATCAGGTTGGCCTTTTCAACAATCACCTCAGGATCGCTCCCCCTCGGGGGTCCGCACTCGGAGGTAACAGCAAGGTGACCGGCGGCCAGAATCTTTTCCAGTTTGCTGGGTGTGTTTATTTTCATTGCTGCACATCCTCCCTTTCAACTTTTCTGGGTCCTCCGGCCCTGTCCGTGGACCAGTCCTTTATGGGGTCAATTTGTTCATAATCGTCGAGCCTGTCCAGTGCCTTGAGCCGATCGATAATCAACTGCCATGCACAGGAGATTTCCTTGTTGATTTCACAGCTGCCCTGGGTAGAACCGCCGCACGGGCCGTTAAGAATTCGCTTTGCACAACGGGAGATTGGACAGATTCCTCCGGTGCGCGCCAGGATACACTGTCCGCAAGCCTGGCACCTTTCCGTCCACAACCCTCGTTTTTCGGTGACCCCTAAAAAACAGGTGTTCACTCCGGGATAAAGGGGCATTGTATGATATTTTTCGGCCATGAACTGAACGCCGACGCCACAGGCAAGGGAAACAACGGCATCGTACTGATCCATCACATCCCGAATTTCTTCGAGATATTCGTGATCGCATTGCCGCTCCAGGGTTGTTTCATCTATTTTTACATCACGTCCCTGGTTGAGGAAATACATTCTAAGGGCTGAAGCCAGAACACCGACTTCTTTCTTTCCCCCTGCCTCACAAACCGTGACGCACTCGTTACAACCGAGGATGAGGATTTTTTCATGTTCTTTGATTTCCTCTATAATCTCTTCAATCGGTTTTTTGTCTGCGACAATCATAAGACCTCTCTTTCAATGGGTTCATGCGGCCTTTTTTTTGGCCAACTTAATCGGATTGGGTCCCAAATTTCGGATTTTTTCATCCATCTCAACAGCAATCTGGGCGAAACGCGGCCCTTCGCTCGAGGAAAGGTTGTACATCTGTGCCCTTTCTCCGCCGATGCCGATGGTCTCGAGAATGCTTTGAGCCTGTTCCACCCGTTTACGGGCTCTGAGGTTGCCGCTGTCATAATGGCAATCTCCCTCCAAACATCCCACAGCATATACGCCGTCTGCGCCCTTCTCAAAGGCATGGAGAATATGAAGAACATCCACCTTTCCGGTGCATGGAACAAGAATGATTTTAATGTCAGAAGGGTATTGCAATCGCATGGAACCTGCCAGGTCCGCAGCAGTATAACCTCAGAAGCTGCAGCAAAATGCAATGATGATCGGCTCAAAATCTTCCTTCATAATTCCTCCTTTGAATCAATAATTCTCGATTGGCGAATTCAATTTATATATCATCAATCACTACACGATGTTTTCGAGCAACGCGTCGATCTTGCTCATAATCTGAACGTCTTCATACCAACTCAGTTCAATGGCTTTGGCCGGGCATTCTGCCGCACAAACACCGCATCCGTGGCATAAGGCAACATCGATTTCACTGATACCGTCTTCGTTGATCCTCGGTACCTGATACGGGCAGGAGCGGACGCATATGAGGCATGACGCACAAAGGTCTTCTTCCACCTGGGCCGTTACCGCCGACAATGTCAACTGTGGCTGGGATAGAAATGTGGTCGCCCTGGAGGCTGCGGCGAAAGCCTGTGAGATCGATTCGGGTAACAGTTTGGGGCTATGGGCGGTTCCGCAAACAAAAATTCCTTCTGTGGCCATGTCGACGGGTCTGAGCTTGACATGAGCCTCCATAAAGTGACCTTCTGCGGTTCGGGCCAGCTTTACAATGGAGGCGAGTTCCTCGGTATCTTCAGCAACCATACCTGCGCTCAGCGCAAGAAGGTCGGCACTGACCCTGAGGCTGCGGCCGAGAACATGATCCTTGAAGGTAACCACCACACCCGCTTCTGACGATTCCACCGTCGGCGGATCTTCAGAATCGTACCGGGAAAATATTACGCCCTGTTTTCTGGCTTCGGTATAGTAGTCTTCCAGAAATCCGTAGGTCCTGATATCCCGGTAAAGTATAAAGATTTGGGCATCCGGCTGAAGCTTTTTGATATGAAGAGCATTTTTGACGGCGCTCTGACAGCAAATTCTGGAGCAATTGGGATTCTCGTCGTTTCTCGATCCCACACACTGGATCATGACCACCTGGCTCAGATCCCCGGCCCCTTTCTCTTTTAAACGTTTGGCCAGTTCGACCTGGGTCACCACGTTTTCGTTCTGTCCGTAGAGAAATTCTTTGGGGCTGTATTCAGTTGCACCTGTGGCCAATACAACGACGCCGTGGTCGATTTTTCTTTCATACATGCCGGGCCCCACCAGAACTTCGGTGGTGAAATTTCCTTTGAATCCGGAAAATCCTACGATCAGGGAGCGAGTAAGAACCTGGATTTGGGAATGGGATGTAACCTTCTGGATCAATTCTTCCAGATAAATTCCGACATCCGCGCCCTCGATCGTTGCGGTAAGATGGTTGGCCATGCCCCCCAGTTTGTCTTCCTTTTCAATAAGAACCACAGGGAACCCCTGGTCTGCAAGACCCAGTGCGGCATTCATCCCTGCCACCCCGCCGCCGATGACCAGAGCTCTTTTAATGACCGGAATCTTCTTTTCATGAAGCGGATGGAGTGTGGCGGCACGGGCCACAGCCATTTTCACCAGATGTTTGGCTTTTCCGGAGGCTTTTTCAGGGGCATCGGAATGGACCCAGGAATCCTGATTCCGGATATTGGCCATCTCGAAGAGGTATTTGTTAATCCCGCAGGCTTCGAGGGTATCCATGAATATGGGTTCGTGGGTTTTCGGCGTGCATGCAGCCACCACGATCCGATTGAGCCGGTGTTCCTTAATGACCTCTTTCATTTCCTCCTGGGAATCCTGGGAGCATGTAAAGAGATTCTGTCCGGCGTACACGACATGGGGAAGTGTTTTGGTATACTCTTCCAACATGCTGACGTCTATGACACCCGCAATGTTGACACCGCAGTGGCAGACAAACACCCCTATTCGAGGCGCCTCACCGGTCAGGTCGATTTCTTCGGGGAGTTCTACACTTTTTGTCAGGGTGTTCCTGGCTTCATTCAGACGGCTCCCTGCCAGACATGCAGCAGCACTCGCCTCTATGACGGAACTCGGAATATCTTTGGGTTCCTGAAACACACCGCATGCATAAACCCCCGGTCGGGAAGTCTCTACAGGAGCAAAGGTGTCTGTAATCGCAAACTTATATTTGTTAAGGTCGACATCCAATCGTTTGGCCAGATCAACGGTGGATTCAGGCACCTGAAGACCCACCGAAAGGACGATGATATCAAAGATTTCTTCTTGCAGTGCACCGGCCTCGTCCACATACTGAATGCGCAAATTTCTCTTTTCGCCAACTTCATCAATGGTATGGACCCGTGCCTTAATAAATCGAACATTCTCTTTTTCTTTGGCCCTAAGATAGTATTTTTCATAGTCCTTTCCGAAGGTGCGGATATCCATGTTGAAAATGGCACAATCAAGCTCTCCATGGGCATGCTCCTTGGCGATCATGGCGTCTTTAACGGCATACATGCAGCAGACCGAAGAGCAGTATCCGTTGCCGCATTGATTGGTATCTCGGGAGCCGATGCACTGGAGCCAGGCGATCTTTTTGGGCTCTTTTTCATCCGAAGGCCGAACCAAATGCCCCATGGTAGGACCTGAAGCGCTGAGAATCCGTTCAAATTCAAGACTGGTCAGAACATTTGGATTTTTTTTGTAATGATAGAACTGTTCCAACCCTGAAGGATCAAAGGGTTCGCTTCCGGTACAAAGAACCACGGAGCCAACGTCGATATCCCTCTCCACGCGCACCTGATTGTGATCCACAGCCTCTGCAAGACATGCGTCCACACATTGATAGCACTCCGAACAGTAACTGCAGTTTAAACAGCGTGCGGCTTCTTGGCGACCGGACTCCTCGTCATAGCCCAGTTCCACTTCTTCAAAATTGCCTCCGCGTTTTTCTACGGGCAGTTCCGGCATTTTTGATCGAAGGATTTCAGATTCGTCTTCCGGAATCGGCCGATACACCGGATCATCATGTGTTACGGGTTCACGTCCTTTTGCCATATCCTGGTGGTCAAGATACCTTACGATGGATTCGGCCGCTTCACGTCCGGCTGCGATGGCAGCGATGGCTATTCCCGGACCGGTCTGCAAGTCACCACCGGAAAAAACACCTTCTCGATCCGTTGCATAGGTGACGGCATCGACTTCGGTGGTGCCCCAACGGGAAATGTTCAGGCCCGCCACATTCTCTATGGCCGAAAGATCCGGGCGCTGGCCGATGGCGGGGACAAGCTGATCGATCTTGATGTCATATTCACTACCCGGTATGGGCACCGGCCGTCTTCTTCCGGATGAATCCGGTTCACCCAGCTCCATCCGGATGCATCTGAGTCCGACCACGCTGCCGTCTTGCGTCAACACCTCTTGAGGTGCGGAAAGATACGTGATTTCAATCCCCTCTGCCTCGGTTGCTTGAATTTCTTCCTCCCAGGCCGGCATCTCTGCACGGGTGCGTCTGTAAATGATATTCACCTCTTTTGCACCCAGCCGAACCGCGGATCTGGACACATCGATGGCCACATTTCCACCACCTATTATGGCCACCTTTTTGCCGATGTCGGCCTTGCCGGTGAGATTGACTTCTCTAAGAAAATCGACGCCCTGACGCACGCCTCTGGCCTTTTCACCGGGAATTCCCAGATCGATTCCCTTGTGAGCGCCAAGGGCGAGATAAACCGCTTGATACCCATTGTTTAAGAGATCATCTGTGGTCAAATCCTCACCCAAAGGGGTGCTGGTTTTAATTTCCACACCCAGGTTGGTAATCACCTCGATTTCCCGGTCCAGAATGTCCCTTGGAAGACG
>JAFCZV010000177.1 GCA_019314155.1 Deltaproteobacteria bacterium | reverse complement strand
AATCTTTGCTTCAAGCAGAGATGAATCCTGGTTGCGCAAGAACCCCAAACGCTTCGACAAACTTAGCTGATTAACAGGTCATTAGGCTGAAGACCGAAGGCTGAAGTGATCTAAAAGCCTTCAACCTTCAGTCTATCCACCTGAGTAGTTACTCATGTTTTACCACATGCTAAAAATGCGTTATTGTGGTTAGCCTCCCAGATAGGCGTTCTTAACTTCGGGATTGACAAGAAGCTCTTCGGAGCTCCCTTCCACCACCAGGTTTCCACTTTCCAGTACATACCCTCGCTGGGCGAATTGCAGCGCCATTCGGGCATTCTGCTCCACCAGCAGAATGGTGGTACCTTCCTCATTGAGTTCTTTGAGCGCATCGAACATGCTGAGCATCAGCAGCGGTGCGAGTCCCATTGAGGGTTCGTCGAGGAGCATAATTTTTCTTCCGCTCATAAACGCCCGCCCGATGGCAACCATCTGCTGCTCACCCCCGCTCAGTGTCCCGGATTTCTGAAGTTTACGCTCTTCCAAGCGTGGGAAAATATCGAAAACTCTCTTGAGATCTTCCTCGATTTTTTCTTTGTCCTTTCTGGCAAAAGTGGCCAGCTTGAGGTTCTCCATGATCGTCAGATTGCCGAAGAGACGCCTTCCTTCCGGAACATGAGAAATGCCTAGCTTGCTAACCACTTTATCAGCAGGATATTGAAGCAGGTCTTTCTCCATGAAGGTCATTTCGGTTCCATCTTCTACCGGAACCAATCTTGAGATCGCTCTCAATGTTGTGCTTTTGCCCGCACCATTGGCTCCGATAATACACACGATTTCACCTTCGCCAATCTGAAAATTGATACCGTGGAGCGCTCTAATATGAAGGTTTTTAACGGACAACAGCATCAGACCAATGTCTCCCTTCCCAAATAAGCATCGATAACTTCGGGGTTGCTTTGAATTTCTTCGGGGGTCCCCTCTGCGATGACCTGCCCGAAGTTCAGCGTCTGTATGATTTCGCAAAGTTCCATTACCACCTTTAATCTGTGCTCGATAAGAAAAATAGCAAGGCCCAGTTCTTCATGAACTTTTCGGACGATCCCCATCATATGAATCAATTCTTCAGGGTTCATGCCTGCGGTCGGTTCGTCCAGAAACAATATCTTGGGTTCAAGGGCCAGTGCCCTTGCCATTTCCACTCTCCGCTGGTCTCCGTATGACAGGTTGAGCACAATCTGATCCGCAAGATGGACGACGCCCACCATTTTTAAGAGTCTGTAGGCAATTTCCTCGATCTCTTTTTCCTGCCGGTATCGTTTGGCAGTACCGAAAAAAGCCCCGATCAATCCGTAGGTTATCCTTGAGTACCGAGCCATCTTCACGTGCTCAAGGACTGTCATGTGTCGCCATAACAGCATGTTCTGGAAAGTCCTGCCAAGACCGTAACTGGCGATCTGGTGGGGCTGAAGACCCGTTATATTCTTCCCCTCCAATATGATATCACCTTCCGTTGGTTTAAAAATCCCGGTGATGAGATTAAATATGGTCGTCTTTCCCGCGCCATTGGGACCGATCAATCCTCTGATCTGCCCCTTTTCGATTTCGAGATCATAATTATTGACCGCCCGCAACCCGCCGAACTCATGGCTCATTTTTTCAACTCGAAGCAGTGCCATACTACACCTCTTTCCCCGGTCTCTGTTTCGGTTTTATGAGTTTTTCGACATCAAACTCCTTGAAAGCGATAAGCCCTGTAGGCCGATAAATCATCACCAGTATGAGCATCAGTGGAATAATTATCCATTTAAAAATTTCCAGCGGCCGCAGCGCTTCTCCAAGGAGACTGAAGCTCACCGCACCGACAATCGATCCGTATACGGAGTTCAGTCCTCCAAAGTAAACCATTGCCAGGACTTCGGCAAGTTTTTGAAGACCAAAAGTACCCGGGTTGACATATCTGAGAACATGGGCAAAAAGTCCGCCGGCAACTCCGGCCCAGAAAGCAGCAAACAGAAATGCCACCATTTTGGTGCGTCTTGTGTTAACGCTCATGGCATCAGCCGCCATCTCGTCGTCACGCACCGCATTCAGAGCCTTTCCTAAAGTTGAACGTACAAAATTATTGGTAATCCAAATGCAGGCGACGGTCCAAATAAATACCGTGGGCAGGCCGGCGAAGTCCGGCTGGCTGCTTAAACCCCTGGGCCCTCCAACGACTTCAAGGTTTTCGATCAGACTCTTTACAATGAACAAAAACGCCAGTGAGATAATGGCCAGATAATCGCCCCGGGTCCTGAATGAGGGTATGGCAATAACAAGAGCGCCAAGGGCCGCGGTAATCCCGCCGATGATCAATGCAATCGGGAACATGAAGGGGCCTAACCCGAGCGGAAGTAGTGCCTGGCCGAAGATTCTGTCATTAGCGAAAAGGAGCACCGTAAATACCGAGGCGCCGTATGCACCAAGGGCCATGAATCCGGGGTGCGAACACGAAAATTCTCCCATATATCCGTTAATCACATTTAAGCTCAGGGTAAGTATAATGGCGATCAGAGTAAGTTTGAGGGTAAGAACCCTGTAAGCACTTATTTCCGACCATATATACAAGGAGGCATAAAGGAGTGTGATATGAATGAGAACCGAAACGAACATCGGATAATCAAGAAGTTTTGCTGCCACCCTGTTTGCCGGCTCGGAACTCAGCCGTGCCACGATACTTATGGGCAAAATATATATCATCAGCACATAGGCCAAGGCACCGGGAATCATCAAGGGCTTCTTGAGCATTATCACACAACCGAAAAGAACCGGTATTTTCGGCAATCCTAAAACATCCACCAAAAGGGTACCTGCAAAATGCTCGAGCAGAACCGCTATCAGAATGCCGAAAAGCAATCCGAGCAAGGGAACCCGGGAAATCGAGTCAAGTATTTTACCCTTTAAAATCTTCCTTTTTTTCGATAATTTTCCGTCTTTTTCACTCATATTTAACGTTCTTCATAAATAGGCACTTTAGCTCATTTCCCCGTTAAACACGGGATAAATAGGCATTTAAGCTCACTTCCCCGTTAAACACGGGATAAATAGGCATTTTAGTTCACTTCCCCGTTAAACACGGGATAAATAGGCATTTAAGCTCATTTCCCCGTTAAACACGGGATAAATAGGCATTTTACTTTAGGCATTTTAGGCATTTTAGTTCATTTTAGGCATTTTCTTCACTTTAGGCATTTTAGGCATTTTAGACTTTAGAGCCTCAAACGCGCGCTGTACGGCTCGCCGAAAAATCCGTGGGGTCTAACTGCCAGAATAAGCAGAATAATTGAGTAGGCAATCAGATCCCGCAAGGTCGAAGGAAAAATCATCACCACGAAAATTTCGATGAACCCCAATAAGAACCCTGCAAGGGTGGCACCCAGAATAGATCCCCTTCCTCCCAGGATTGCAGCCACAAAAGCCTTCCATCCGAATACGATACCCATGTAAGGGTCCAGAACCGGATACGCGATACCAAAGAGAATCCCTGCTGCAGCTGCCAAAGCCGAGCCTATGGCGAAGGTCATGGCGGCAATGGTGTTAATCGGCACTCCCATCAGAGGCACAACCACATAATCGAAAGCCATGGCTCGCATGGCCATCCCCCACCTGGTCCGCCGCACAAACTGTTGAAGGGCAAACATAAGCATCAGGGAGACGACAACGATCATAATCTTCTTGTTGGTGACAAAAACGCCTCCGATATTATATGTTGTCGTTTCGATCAGGGACGGAAAACGGACCCGTTTAGCACCCAGCAGTGCCAGGTTGCCGGTTTCAAGTATGATACCGATCATCAAGCCGGTAATAGCCGCTGAAGCTCGTGGTGCTTCCCGCAAAGGCCGATACCCCAGCCGTTCGATCAGCACACCCAAAAAAGAGGTCAGAAACATGGAGATGATGATGGTCAACACCAGAATCAACCAGTTGGGCAGGGCAATGGCACCGATTGAAGCCAATGCCGTTATTCCGGTTGCGACACCAAAACCGATGTATGCTCCAACCATAAAAACATCACCGTGAGCAAAGTTGAAAAGCATCAGGATGCCGTATACCATGGAATATCCCAGGGCAATCAATGCGTAGAAACTGCCCCATTGCAGCGCGTTAACCAGGTTTTGGAAGAAAAATACCATTTAGTTTAATCCCTAGTTCTTTCAAAAAAAGGCGGGTCCAGAGATCACCACCCTGACCCGCCTTTTTTATAAGAAATCTACGATAGCTCCTTTTGAGATAGAAACACATCCCATCTAATAATATCTGTACAACCCAGGTTGAGCAGTTCCCCGTCAAACTGCCCGACGGAGAACCCGGAACCGATCAGTTTAGATACAATTTAAACGCTATAATCCAGATTTATGGACAAACCCCTTTATAAAATTCATATTCGCCTTTATCGCTAATCCTGACCACAACGGCACACTTGATGGGATCTCCATCTTCGGTAAAGGTCATTTTCCCGGTGATACCGTCGAATTCCTTGATTTTGGCCATTGCGTCACGAATACATTGGCGATCCTTCTCAACGTTTCCTGTAATCTTGCCGCAAGACTGGATGGCCGTTTGCACGAGGCCCAGGGCATCCCAGGTCAGGGCCGCCACATCGTCGGGCACATACCCGTGCTTTTTGTTGTATCGATCAATAAACGCTTTTGTCGCACCTTTGGCTCCGGCGGCGGCATAATGCGTACTGAAGAAAAGGCCGTAGCAGTCTTTTCCGCAAAGCTCTACTGTTTCAGCCGAGCCCCAGCTGTCGCTGCCCACAATCGGTTTATTCCATCCCAGCTCATGGGCTTGCTGAACGATCAGAGCGACCTCGTTGTAGTACTGCGGTGTAAACAGTACCTCGGCGCCTGATTTTATAATCTTCGTCAACTGAGAGCTGAAATCGGCATCCTTGGTGGTGAAACTTTCAAAGGCTACTACAGATCCTGGACCGTTCACCTTTTCCCAGGCTTCTTTAAAGAACTCTGCAAGCCCCTTGGGATAGTCGCTGGCTACGTCGTAAAGAACTGCAGCTTTAGAGAACCCGAACTCTTCCTTGATGAAATTGGCCAGCAAGGGCCCCTGGAATGGATCCAGAAAACAGCCGCGAAAAACAAATGGTCGGTCCTTGGTGGTATCGGGGTTGGTTGACCAGGGGCTGATCATGGGAGTTTTATAATTGTTTGCCACTTCTCCTGCGGGAATCGCCTGCTTGGAAGACTGGGGTCCGACAATGAAAAGGACTTCGTCCTCGGTGATCATCTTTGTGTTCACCTTTACAGCCGATTCCGCTTTGGACTCGTTATCTTCGAGGACTATTTCAACAGGATACTTCTTTCCTCCGACCTCAAGTCCACCGGCCGCTTTGATGTCCTCAAGCCACATCTCGCCGGCAAATTTCGTTCCCTCGCCGACCTTGGGAATATCTCCGGTCATTGGAGCGTTGATGCCGATCTTGATGGTCTTGGCCTTTCTCCCGTCACAGGAGGTAAAAATCAGACCGATCACCAGACATGAAACAATAAAAAACAAACCTTTTCGCATACGACCTCCTTCCCTTAGATTGGTTAACATGTTGTATTAATTGTAATAATGAAAGCAATTATTTGACCTGCTTAATTGATCTGGGTCAATACCATACTGTGGATTCTTTTTCAACAAAATAATATTTCTCCCATTTTGTTTACGATCAATTAGGACTGCTTCGTAAAAAGTCTTTTGTCCATTCAAGACCTTCTCTGTTTCGACACCCGCCGAATGCCCTAAGTTTTGTGTGATCGCGCATGATTTGTCCCTAAAAGCCTTCAACCTTCAGTCTATCCACCTGAGTAGTTACAATTAGGGTAACACTATTATCGGATTAATCTCATTTCCGTTTTCTGATATCAGCGATCAATTCCTTGAGGATGCCCACAACATTGCGTCCCCTTTCCCGTGCAATTTTATGGGCATCATTTACAAGTCCGGCGGCATGAATCTCCAATGCTTCCATTGCCGGAACAGGCATGTTATTCCTCTGGTATTGCCAGGTCAATAAACGGATCGCCAGGCGTTCTTCCTGGCGTCTGATAAAACCCATAAAATTTTCCTTTCAGGCAACGCACTCCATTTCGAAGGTACACCTCAACGTTGGTCGCAGTACACTACCGGCATATTCCAAGAATAGCCTGCTCCAAGACAAGTTTTTGGCTCTGCCTCGTGGACTTCAGTCGGAGATCCGCATCGCTCAGTTTCTCAAAAGCGGCAATCAGCTCATCGGTGGTAAATTTTTCAGATTTTAAAAGCATCTGGTAAACAGGATATGGGTTCTGTGGGTTTTTGGCAATCACGAGATCCGTGGCCGCCGGCTTGGGTTTTTTTCCCCTCACCTTTTCTGATTTTGTTTTATCCATACCCGCATTTTTTAAAAGCATGCCATCCCATTCCCGGAGCTGATCTAAAATGTCTCGGTCATATATTTGTACCGCCGGCATAATACTGCTTTTAAATTGCCCGTACTGAATTCCAGAATGCCAGGACCCGCCATGGGCGCTTTCGATAAAACCTCTTGCGATTAAAAGCTTTCTAATCTGATTTGTGATGGCAGCCAAAAGCTGAAGCGGGTGAAGATTATCGGATAATAGAGAATCCAAAAAAAAGAGCGATTTTTCAACATTTCGATCTGAGATGGCATTGGTGAATTCATATATGGGATCTTTTTTTGTCCGCTTTAGAACATTCTCCACATCATCTTGGGTAATCTTTTTTCGATCGCCCACATAAGAGATAAGTGTATTGAGGTTCTCGGAAAAGATCCGAAGGTCAAAGCCGGTCAATTCATACATTGCTCGAAATG
>JAFCZV010000589.1 GCA_019314155.1 Deltaproteobacteria bacterium | reverse complement strand
CAGGCAGTCGATTGGATGTGGTCTTTGATAAAAGAAGGCCTCAAAGAAAGGTTTTATTATAATCCCGACGTTAAAAAGATGCTCCCTAAGATAGCAAAGGAGGTGGAAAACGGTACAATTGCATCCACGGCAGCAGCAAGTCGATTACTTTTTTTTCTTGACAAGATGCATTCTGTCTAGAACTAAGAAATATTACCCTAATTTAGTGAATGATCATTGTTTTTTATGTTATTGTCATTAATTTGGGTATTACTATAGGAAAGGAGGATTGTAAAATGGCCGTAAAAATAATTATTAAACGGATAGTGCCGGTAAACAAGGCGGAGGCCTTGAAACCTCTTCTTCAAAGGCTGAGAAATCTTGCCATGCAGCAACCAGGCTATATTTCGGGAGAAACATTTAAACGAATCGATCGTCCCGGCGAGAGTCTGGTGGTGAGCACATGGCAGTCTATGGACGACTGGAGAAAATGGGTGCTTGCGGACGAGAGAAGGGGAACCCAGGAAAAAATTGATCATTTGCTTGGAGAAAAGACCGAATACGAAATATATGCCTATGATTGAACGGCAGACCTTTAAACAGATTTGCCTCATTGTTTCCCACAGATAACGTTAATATCAATACAGCACCTTTTTGCAATCTATCTTAAATTTTGTGGGAAGAAGTGTTTTAGACCTAAAGCAGGCAGTTATATCTGCATATAAAAAAGGTCAATCCGGAAAGATGAAAGGAATTAACTAATGGGTATTATTGAAGATAAAATTAAGGATCTAAAGGAGCGTGAAGCAAAGATCCTTCAGATGGGTGGCGAAAAAGCGGTAGCCAAACAAAAAAAGCAAGGAAAGCTGACCGCCCGTGAGCGACTGGATGTGTTTTTTGATCCGGGTACATTTCGTGAACTGGATATGTTTGTGAGCCATCGGTGCGTGAATTTTGGCATGGAAAAGGTTGATATCCCTTCCGACGGTGTGATCACCGGGCATGGTCTTGTGGACGGCAGGCCGGTATTTGCTTTTGCCCAGGATTTTACATCGAGAGCGGGCAGCCTTGGTGAAATGCATGCCAAAAAGATATGCAAGATTATGGATATGGCACTTAAAGCTGGCGTGCCGTTTGTGGGCATGAACGATTCCGGTGGTGCCAGGATTCAGGAAGGGGTTGATTCGCTTTCCGGATACGGTCAGATTTTTTATCGTAATTCTTTGTCTTCGGGTGTCATTCCCCAGATTTCAGCTATCATGGGACCGACAGCCGGCGGTGCTGTTTATTCACCTGCCATGACCGACTGGATTTTTATGGTAAAAAATACAAGCTATATGTTTATTACCGGCCCGGATGTCATCAAATCCGTGACCGGAGAGGAGGTCACGTTTGAGGAGCTAGGTGGCGCCATGGCTTTATCCTATTTGCCCGCCAACAATATGGAGGACCCGCCAATAGTAAATACCGGAGATGACTCCAAGCGCACGGATCCGGCCCTTAATACCATTATTCCCGACAATCCCAACCAGGCTTATGACATGAAGGACGTTATTCGATCCCTAGTGGATAATGGCGAGATTTTTGAGCTCCATAAATACTTTGCTCAAAATATTATCATCTGTTTTGCCCGATTAAATGGGAGAAGTGTCGGTATCATCGCCAATCAGCCTCAGGTTCTTGCCGGATGTTTGGATATTGATGCTTCGGATAAAGCCACCCGTTTTATTCGATTTTGTGATGCCTTTAACATACCCATGTTGACCATCGCCGATGTGCCCGGGTATCTTCCCGGAAGTCAGCAGGAGTGGGGCGGCATTATTCGACACGGTGCCAAGCTTCTTTGGTGCTATTCAGAGGCCACTGTTCCCAAGATGCTTCTGGTTACGCGTAAAGACTATGGCGGGTCTTATCTTGCCATGTGCTCAAAAGACCTGGGTGCTGACATGGCGTTTGCCTGGCCCTGTTCAGAGATAGCGGTGATGGGTGCTTCAGGGGCATGTAATGTGATTCATCGGAGAGAAATAAAAGAAGCGGATGATCCTGAGGCCAAGCGTCAGGAAAAAATAAAGGAATATGAGGAGCTATTTTCGAATCCGTATTGTGCGGCCAGCCGGGGTTTTGTCGATGCGATTATTGTTCCGAGCGAGACGCGGCCTCGCCTGATTGAAGCGTTAGAGATCATGTGTACCAAACGGGAAGTTATGCCTCCCAAAAAGCATGGAAATATACCGGTATAAGAGTTTTAAGCTTTAGGTTTGACGTTGTGCTAAAAGCCTTTTTTATGCATAAAACTTAACACCTAAAACGTCTTTTTAAATGGTGAACCAATGGAGAACACAAAGAAAATATCCGCTG
>JAFCZV010000176.1 GCA_019314155.1 Deltaproteobacteria bacterium | reverse complement strand
CTGACGTTGATTTTGAAAATAGGTTGATTGATATAACAAAAACTTGGTATAGAAATAAAATCACAGGCACAAAAACCAATAATAGACGCAAGGTTGATATGTCAAGCCAGCTTGCAGAGGTATTGCGCGAATTAAAGCAAAATCAGTGGAAGAAGTATGCTGGGGAAGATGTTCCTAAATGGGTATTTGCAGGGTCGAGGGGTAACGTCCTCCCTCTTCAGGTGTTTAGAAATGCCTTGAATCATTGCTTAGAGGCCGCAGGATTGCGTCATATCCGCATACATGACCTCAGACACACCTATGCCACCATAAGACTGTTAAAGGGCCACAACATAGGGGACGTGAGTTATCAGCTTGGACACAGCGACATATCCACAACATACAATGTTTATACCCACTGGATACCAGGCAAGTTTAAAACGGAAGTTGATGAGCTGGATACGCAACCATCCGCAACCTATACGCAACCAAAGGAACAGGCGAGCATTATAAATTGAATGATATTTAATAGTTGAAAAAAAAAGGGTGTTTCTATGGTAAAAACAATCATTAAAGGAACCGGTCGTTATCTTCCGGAACGTGTTGTCACCAACGATGATCTTTCCCAATGGATGGATACATCCGATGAATGGATACGCCAGCGTACGGGAATCGAGCAGCGACACTGGGTCCCTCAAAATGGTGGCGTAGGATCCTCTGATCTCGGACTTGAAGCTTCCAAGATTGCTTTGAAGCGGGCAGGGTGGTCACCTGAAGATATCGAACTCATTATTTTCGCGACAATGAGTCCGGATATCTATTTTCCGGGTTCAGGATGTATGTTGCAGCATAAACTCGGACTTGAAAATACACCTGCGCTGGATATCCGTCAGCAGTGCACAGGGTTTATATACGGTCTTACGACTGCGGACGCTTTTATTCGAAGCGGACATGCAAATCGGATTCTTTTTGTCGGCGCTGAAGTCCATAGCACGGCACTCGACATCTCTCCCCGGGGACGCCATATTTCGGTAATCTTTGGGGACGGCGCCGGCGCTGTATGTCTGGAGGGGGTTGAAACCGAGGAACCGGTTGGCGTTCTGGCCGCTACACTTCACGCCCAGGGAGAACTTGCAAATGTTCTCATGATGGAATTGCCGTCTCACAAAATAAGCCCATTTTTAAGCAAAGAGATGATGAAAGAGGCCCGGCATTACCCGGTTATGGACGGAAGGCTGGTATTTAAAACAGCAGTAAAAAGACTCCCATTGGTAATCAAAGAAACCTTGAAAAAGGCCAATCTTTCTCTGGACGACATCGACCTTTTCATTCCGCATCAGGCAAATCTTCGCATAAACGAAGCATTTGCAAAGGCATTGAATGTTTCTCCTGAAAAGGTGTTCAACAATGTCCAGCGTTATGGCAATACAACCGCGGCAAGCATTCCCATTGCACTGGATGAAGCCATTGAAATGGGTCGCATCAAAAATGGAAACACCGTCGCTTTTCTGGCCCTGGGTGCCGGATTGACGTGGGGATCTGTAATTTACAGGTTTGGAGAAGAATCGTTTGATTGACCCTCAGCTAATACTCAAAGCGGTGCGTCGCGATAGCAACTGGAACGGAGAAGACCTATTATTGAGCGGTTGACGCTGTGACAACCAGGTATTGGGCGAGCCGGTAACCGTTATAGAGAAACTTGGGGCGAACTACTCAGATGGCTTGATGGCGTCCAGTTTGAGCTTGGTGTTGACTGTTTTCGTCGAGGCCTTCTCCACCGGACCGGGACTTCCGGCGCTCACCCGTGCAGCGTCCAGACCGGCGGTGGTACTAAGGGCCTCTATGATCGCTTTTCCCCGCCTTTGAGCGAGATTCTGGAGGTCGTTGTCGGTGAGCGGCTCGCGCTTCACCAATTCTTTGAACATGGCCTGATAATAGGCGGTATCCGAACTCTCCCAACCGAAAAAGGCCAGGTAGGATTTCACGGGTTTGGCCTTCTCGCCGGTCGCTTTTTCGTACTGCGTCTTGAAATCGACCATCGCAGTGTCTCCACCGCGCATTTCCAATAGCTTTCCCAGAGCTTTCTGCGTTTTTGCGCTGTTGAATGCGATCGGTCCCGGATCCTCCTCGGGAGCGAGCTTCACGCCCGCCTGTTCAGCAAGAGCACGTCGTGCACGCTCGGTACGCAGCGCTTCACCATCCACGTTAGGGTCGAAACGACCCTCTACTACCAGCCTTAGTTGAGGTCGTTTTTTAAGAGCTTCTGCAACCTCTTTTAGTTTTTCCTGCTCTGGGGGCAGCAAGCGGGCGCTGCCGGGATCGAAAGCGATGGCGTCCATCTGCTCGCTCTTGTCGCCAAAAAGGCCCCCCAGCGCTCTGAACGGTGCAGTCACGACCTTGGTGATAAGGTTGACCAACGCCTGCCGGATCACATGCCCGTAACTAAATTTCGGATTGTCCACGTTCCCACTCACCGGTACCGCCACATCGATCTTGCCCTCAGAGTCGCTAAGGAGTGCGATAGCCAAATCTAGCGGCAGATTAATTGCGTTAGGTGCCTCAACCCTTTCACCGAGGGTGAACTGATCCAAAACCACTTTATTTTCTCCGAGAAGTTCGCTGTCCTGGATTTTGTATTCCAAATTGAGGTTGAGCGTTCCGGATGCGATTTTTCGCCCGGCAAACGTAGCGCTATAAGGACTGAGGGGCTTCATATCAACGTTTTGGAATGACACGGTGATATCAGTGAACGTTTTGGGTGCAAACGGACTTATCCCACCCTCCACCGTGGTGAGGCCGTATTCTTCAACCTTGCCTTTGAGTTTAATCATGGCTTGACTCGCCGGGTCGGAAGATATGGCCGTAGCACCTCCGCTTAAGTCAGTCACATGAGCAGCAAAAGGCAACACTAGGGTGAAGTCAGTGAAATCAACAACACCTTTCTCCACCCGAATCCGCTCGATACTCACCGGAAAAAGAGTTCGATCTTTGCTCGGCGGGGGAGCCTGAGGTTGCTCCTGGTGTGCAGCAGTCTCGTTGCCAACCGCATCGGAGTTCTTAAGCACCTTGGCCAGATTTATACTACGGTCTTTGAAGATCACAATCTTGACGCCAGGCTCCAGCAATCTCAACTTTTCGATTTGCAGGCGATCCGGTGACAGCTCAAATTTTAGTCCATCAGCAGACATCTCCTTCCATTCGAGGAATCGATCACCGGTGCCTTCCTCGTTTAACATGAGATTGTTCACGCCTACTGAGCCGTTGGCGCGTAATCGGGGACCGGATTTGGCAGAACGATACCTCACCCGGGCCGACGCGGAGATGTTACCAGACTCAAGCGCAAGCGACGTGAACTTGGATAGGGCCGAGCCTAGCGGTTTAAGGTTTATCCCCGTTATTTTCGCTTGTGCATCGGCACGGTCGCCGGCCTGACTGACCTGACCACTGACGCTTACATTTCCGCCCTGGGCCACCTTTAGATCTGTTTTAAAGTCAATGGGCGTTTTATCATCGTTGGTAAGATTTTTTAGTGACGCCCGGATATCTTTTAGGTCATAAACAATGGCCGGGACAATGGTATTGTCCTGCAGAGTCACCTGAAAGCCGTTCATTTCAAACGTATCAAGGCTAAACGACCAGGGCTTGCCCTCGGCCTGCGCCTTTAAACCGGCTTCGGCGATATCGCGTTTCAGCCGGCCTTTATCCCCGGGATTAAACATCTCAATCAGACGGATACGACCGTCTTTACCGGGTAACACGTCTGTTCCACCGCCGGAAGCCCCGACCCGCATGATCGTTATCTCACGACTGCCAATATCGATGCGCCCGCCATTCAGCGCAAGCGTGTCAAGTGACAGGAAGGGGGTATCGTCACCTGCTTCCGAAATCGAGACACGATTCAACGCCACGTCCAGATCGTCCACAATAACTTTTATCGGCCCGGTGCCAACTTCTGCCGACACGTTCAACAAAACATTAAGGCCGCCGACAGCGAGCGCCACCGGGTTGGCGCGGCTGTGGTCTGAATAATCCATAGCAACGTTTTCAACTTTCACATCTTCTGCCTTCAGTCGCCATGGCTGACTCTCGATTTTTGAGGCGCCAGGGATCGGTGCACTTACGTCTGTGGGCTCCCGGCGCGCAACGAGCTTCTGCCAGTCCAACAACCCCTTTTTATCCACCGATGCCGCAACTCTACCGTCACGCACGACGATGTTAGGAACCATGAGTTCCCGGGCTTGAAGGTCGAAACGCATGCCATCGGCTTCAATCGCTTCCAGAGATAACAAGGGTTTTTTCTTGCCCTTTTCTGTGAGCGAAAGTCCCTTTAGTGCGAATTTTGCGTCTTGCAAAAGCAAAAGGGCGATGCGCTTTTGATAATCGAAACGATAGCGGGTGCTGAAGTCCATATCTCCCGCCGGCTCGGCAATGTTCAACTCGTCCTGAGCGAACTTCCATGCTGTGGCCAGCTTGAAACCCGCCATGGTTAATTTACCTTCGGAGAAGATAGGGTGTAAAGATACTTCGCCCTGCCAGCCAACGGTCCCGCCGCCAGGAAGGTCGGCCTTGACGGTGTAGGGACCCTTGCGTTCCGGGATTGTAGATATCTCTTTGAACTCGAGGTTGAGGGGCGAGAATGTTTCTATTGCATGAGTGGTATCTGAACGATCGCTGAAAGTGAAGCTGCCGTCAACGACCTCAGCGTGTTGAATCAGGAGTCGTGGCGGGCGATGGTCGGTGGACGGTGGATCGTCCGACCTGGGGAGGCTGTCAGCAAGATCTGCGAAATTAAGACGGCCGTTGTTTTGAATCTCTACGTTTAATGACGGTCGTTCTATACGAATATCGGCTCTTGGAGTACAAAGTCCTTGACCTCAAAGGTAAAAAGAAACGGGTTGACGCGGACCTCTACAATTGAGGCCTTACGCTTGAGCTTTTCTGCGGCGTAATTGCTCACATAGCGCTTTAATATCCAGGGAGCAAACAAAAAGCCAAGCAGGGCGTACATCGCCACTGCAACGACAGCTGTCAACAGCCAGCGGTTTAGCAGCAACCGGCGCCAGCGTTTGGGGGACCTGTTGGGATCAATTTTATCTGTTGTTGGATCAAGCATGGTTGAAAGCTCCCGTTCCGCTCATTTGCTATAAAACAGCGTCTCCAAATAGAATCCGGTTATGGGATCTGTATCATCAAAGGTGTGCTTCTTGTCTCGATTTTTTGTGGCCATCTGTTTTCGTATATCCGTGGCAAGGGTTTTGCCCAACTCAACGCCGAACTGATCAAA
>JAFCZV010000008.1 GCA_019314155.1 Deltaproteobacteria bacterium | reverse complement strand
GGCAAACGGCCTTTTTTCTCAGTTTTTAGAACCGCCGCTTTTTTAGCTGCAATTTTTTCTTTATTCTTTTTCCTTCCTTTTTTAGACATGAAAACTGCTCCTTTAAATTTTTTTGTGCTGAGTTGAGGTGTTATTAATTGAAGATGAGTCGCAAAATTTGAGACCATTTGTGCCCAAATTGTACAATCACTTCACGATTCTAAATGACGCCTGACCGCAACGCTCTCGCTTGCAAGGCGGGCGGGGGGCTTTGTCGCTTAAAAAAGAAATTCCTATGCTGTAAAGTTCAGATTAAAAATGTTCAGATTAAAAATGATTGTTTCTGAAGATATATGGGGGGAGGTTGGGATTTTTCCCAGACCGTTTGAACAAAACAATTGAGTTTAAAAACATTATTATCAATACCGGAGTCGGATAAAATCTTGGTTAATCCAACAGTGTTTGGAAAATGATTGCCGGCTGCAGCCAACGCATATTCCGGCAATTCAACGGCCTGTTTTGATTGTAAATCACAAGGGATTTGAGGAATATTGGAACGGCAATCCATCAATGATTTTATCTGTTCGTCTGTGGTGTGGTGCATCCCGATCGGGTTCGTTTGATTACAGCATTTAGCCCCGCAACCCGTGTCGGCAAATACACCGCCGGCATATAAACTCACAGTAAAAATCAGAGTCAATACAACACCCATCTTTTTCATCATATGCTTTTTGTTTCCAACGGCAATCTTTTTCATGCTAAAGTCTACATCTCTATTTTTTTGTTCAGGATCATATTTTGTATGATTATGGAACCGCAATATACTACATAGTAGCACATGTGTCAATTAAAAAAATGATGTTGCGCTTCTATTGATCGTCATGTTTTCTGCCGCGTTTAGGGTTTAAACTCCAGAGTAATATTACACCTTGTTTTAATAAAAAATTCATGTTAACCGATTCATTTGTCTCTATTTATTTCATGGGTGCGTAGCGTTCTTCAACCCGTTCCATGGACAATGTTTTTTCAAACCGTTTAATTACGCCGGAAGCAGATAAGCCGCGTCTGTTTAAGCGCCCAAGAAAAGAACAGATTTCAAAAGAGGATAAAAATCAACGCCGCTGCAAAAGATATAAGGAGACGTCACAAAATGGAACAAGAGACATTTTCGATACCAAATATTTCATGCGGACATTGTGTCATGTCCATCAAAAACGAATTGAATGAACTGGAAGGGGTGGGTTCAGTGGAAGGTAATGCGGAAAATAAAAGCATTACCGTTGAATGGGATTCCCCGGCCACTCTGGAAAAGATCAGGGACACACTAAAAGAGATTAATTATCCGGCTTCATAGCGGGAGCCCTAACTTGGCTGCCTGTCAATGGAAGAGGAATACCATATATGGATATGAAACCCCTTGATTTTTTGAAAAAACAATCTTGTCATGAAACCGGGTCGGCGGAATCTTTGACCGGCAGTTGCTGACCCGGGAAGATAAAGGCTCAGGTGAGCCTTCCCGACATGAAACAGCCGTTTATTATCGGCTCGATCCGGACATCGATGGGTGATGTGCCAAAAATTTCATCCGCGTTGGTTTGGGCGGACCGATGGGGCGGCATTAAGGCACGCTGGGGTGTGGGCCGTATGCATTATACCGTGGATCCCGGTCTTTATGCGCTTGGAGATCCGGATGATCAGTCGCCGGTTCTGGTTACGGCCAATTACAAAATGAGTTTTGACCGATTGCGTGAAGCCCTGCCCGGACGGAATGCATGGATTCTGGTTCTGAACACACAAGGGATAAATGTCTGGTGTGCCGCCGGAAAAGGAACGTTCGGAACCGATGAATTGGTTCAACGCATCGAACTCAGCGGATTGATCCGTGTGGTGTCCCACCGGGAGGTCATTCTTCCCCAGCTGGCAGGTCCCGGTGTTGCTGCGTACACGGTTAGAAAACGCTCCGGTTTCAAAGCGATTTACGGCCCGATCCGGACCGCTGATTTGCCGGCTTTTCTGGATGCCGGTCTGAAGGCAACGCCGGGGATGCGGCGCAAGACCTTTCCTGTAAGGGAAAGGGCCATTCTAATTCCGATCGAACTCGTGAGTGTTTTAAAATGGTCCCTGGTGATGCTGCCTGCTTTTTTTCTGCTGGGAGGTTTGGGAGCACCCTCCGGATTTTGGAACGGTGCAATGACCGATGGCCTTTTTGCTGTGCTCAATCTGCTGGGAGCACTGGTGGCCGGAGCGGTTTTAACGCCGATTCTTCTGCCCTGGATTCCGGGTCGCGCCTTTTCCCTGAAAGGTTTGATCATGGGCCTGGGGACGACCCTGGTCGTTACTGTTTTCTGGGCGGGATATCTTAACATGTGGCCGGGTTATGTTGAAATTCTGGCGTGGTTTTTTCTGGCCCCGGCGGCGGCAGCGTATCTTGCCATGAATTTTACCGGCGCTTCGACCTACACATCTCTTTCCGGTGTCATCAAAAAAGAGATGCGATGGGCTGTACCCCTTGAAATTGTTGGTGGAGTGGCTGGATTGACCCTCTGGGTGGGATCGCGATTTGTCTCTTAAAGGCCGATGAAAATGGAAAAGACGATCTATTTAAAAGATGTTGTAACGCTACAATTAAACGAGAAAAATTGCTCGGGTTGCGGCATGTGCGTCGTCGTATGCCCTCACGCGGTTCTGAGCATGAACAACAGGAAAGTTCAAATTGAAAACAGGGATGCCTGCATGGAGTGTGGGGCTTGTGCAATGAATTGTCCCACAGAAGCGCTCACCGTGCAAGCAGGCGTTGGCTGTGCCGCGGCTGTTATCAATTCAGCTCTGGGTAGAGAAGGATCTTGTTGCTGTGTTATCGAAACCAAGAACGAACCTCCCAAAGACCAAAGCAAAAGCTGCTGTTAATCCTATCACCGTAATGCATTTCTTTAATTTTCAATCAAAAGGATTCCTCGATGTTCTGCATCGGGGTTAATAAGATAAAAATTCATTTTGATACCTCGCAGCTCTGCTGCGGGGTAGTTCATTTCCGGCATGCCCCTTGGGGCATTGGCGGCACGGGCTGAAATCATGGATTGGGAAGCAGGTTCACATGCATCCACGGTTGAATTAAACTTGACCCGACCCTGAAATTTAAAAACATTCCTTGACAAATTAAGCCTAAAATTATAATTATATCGCCTTTTGCAACAGGGGATTTTCTTAGATCGAAAAGAGTTCTTTTTGAATTGCTTGTGTTAACTGACTTAAAACAAAAATTGATTTGCTGACATCATTTGAAGCTTCCCGCCCTAAAGAGCGCGGGTTTTGCCTTGCGGCAGTGTTGTGCGCCCGGTAAGGACTTTTTTTACTTTTGTATAGCTCCCCTCAACCCTTCTTTAACAGGCGGGGTTGCGGAGAGCAGGCCGGTCACAATTTGAAACGCTCAGTTTAAATTAATTCTTAACTCTTTCAAAAGTGTTTATGCAGGTTTTAGATAGATTAGATTTATGGGAATGATCCTATGTTTTTCTCTATCTCATTGTACATTGCCCTTATTATCTTAGCCCTTGGTCTGATCTACAAAATTTCGACCTGGTTTACTCGCAGAATCGGCATTTCAGCCAAAGGCATCTCACCGTCTGAGAGGATATCTGCGTCTGTCAAAGGGATGCTGGGAGTTATTTTCAGTGCAAACATTCTGATCCTTATCCAGGTTTTTGTCCTTGATGTTGTGCTGCAGAGAAGGATTCTCAAGGAGGATTTTCTCCGCTGGTTGATGCACATGTTGATCTACACCGGCTTTATGCTCCTTCTTTTGATGCATGCTCTCGAGGTCTTTATATCCGAGCCTCTTTTCACCGATTACTATTCCACGGTCAATCCATTTATGTTTTTAAGAGATCTGTTCGGTTTTATGGTAATTATTGGTGTTGGTATTGCCATATATCGACGGTTCATCTTGAAAGTGCCCCGCCTAAAAACCAACGCCATGGATCACTATGCCATTATTATTCTGGCCGTCATTATGATTTCGGGTGTGCTTCTGGAAGCAACAAAAATTGCGTCTTATACCGAATTTCAGATCATGGTGGAGGATTATGCCGATATGACCTTAGAGGATGACGAAGATGAAATAAAGGCGCTTGAAAGTTACTGGGTTCAAAAGTTTAGTGTAGTATCCCCGAATGTAAAGGGTCCTTTCGAAGAAGATGTGCTGGTTTCGGGCCAAGAGATTCACGAGGAGAGTTGTATGGACTGTCATTCTCCGCCTCAATGGGCCTTTATGGGGTATGCGTTTGCCAAAATATCGAAACCTATCGCCTTAGCATTGGACCGAGCGAAAGCCTCTGACATCCTGTGGTATATCCATTTTTTAGCCTGTTTTTTTGGACTGGCCTATCTGCCGTTCAGCAAGATGTTTCACATTTTCGCCACGCCCCTAAGCCTGCTTGCAAATTCAGTCATGGACAAGGAAAAATCAGACCCGGCAAATATTGCAACGCGGCAGGCCATGGAGCTGGATGCCTGCATGCGCTGTGGAACCTGCAGTCTGCGATGCTCTGCCTCGGCGGCATTTGATGCCCTGGGCAATGAATACATTTTGCCTTCAGAAAAGATGACCTTTCTCAAAAGCCTGGCTTCCGGGAAAGACCTCAGCCAAAAGGAGCTGTGCGCCATACAGGAAGGTGTTTACCTTTGCACGAATTGTGACCGATGTACCGTGGTTTGTCCGGCAGGGATCAATCTCAGGGAATTATGGTTCGTTGTAAGGGAGGATCTGGTTCAAAGAGGCTATCCGGAGCTGCTGATTCTTTCTCCGTTTTCCTTTTACCGGGGCTTGAATAGAGAGAATATCTCTGAAGATGATTATGGCAAGCCGCTGTCAGTGGCAAGCCGGGCTGCTGCCGGCAAGTTTGAACAGGTAATGGATAAGAGCAGGCCGATCTCTTTTAAGGACAGAAAAATCGCTGAATTGAACAAGCTGCCAAGCAGCAGCACATTCTCCTACTGCTTTGGCTGCCAGAACTGTACCACAGTATGTCCCGTTGTAGTCTGCTATGAGAATCCTCAAAAGACTCTGGGCCTGTTGCCCCATCAAATCATGAACTGTCTTGGTTTGGGCCTGGTAGAAATGGCTTCCGGCCCAAGTATGCTTTGGAATTGCGTGACCTGTTATCAGTGCCAGGAGCATTGCCCCCAGAACGTCCAGGTCACGGATATTTTCTTTCAGTTAAAGAATCTTGCTGTTAAAAATGCGGAAAAGACTGCCGATGAAAGCCCCTCCGATTTAGAGGCAGCATGAGTAACTATTCGATTACATTAAGAAAGATATCATTATGAAATATGCATTGTTCTTGGGCTGTAATATTCCTGCCCGGGTTGAACAGTATGAAGCTTCTGCCAGGGCAATTTTAAGGCAGATAGACGTACGTCTGACGGATATCCGCGAATTTAACTGTTGCGGGTATCCCTTACGAAATTCAGACCAGAGGTCGTTTCTTTTTTCTTCTGCCGTAAATCTGGCCCTGGCAGAAAAAGCGGGGCTCGATATCATGGTCCTTTGCAAATGTTGCTTTGGCAGCCTTAAGGAAGCAGAGCATATACTGAAGGAAGAAGGGAATTTGCAGGAAGAAGTCAACAGATTGCTGGCTCAAAGAGACCTGAATTACGCCGGCAAACCTAAGATCAAGCATTTTCTTTCCGTGCTGTATCATGATGTTGGCCTGGACACCTTAAAAAGCAAAATAACCAGACAATACAAAGATTTTAAAATCGTGACCCATTACGGTTGCCATGCACTGCGGCCGAGCAAGATCACCCAATTCGATGATCCGGTTGCCCCCACTCTGTTTGATAAGCTGGTTGAGGTGACAGGCGCCAAAAGCGTCGATTGGACCAGCAAACTGGAATGCTGCGGAGCTCCCGTACTGGGCGTAAATGATGATCTTTCCATGAGTTTGACCAAAAGAAAGATAGCAGACGGGAAAAAAGTCGGTGCTGACTATCTCTGCTCGGCCTGTCCGTACTGTCATCTGCAATTTGATACAATACAAAAAGTAATAATCTCTCAAAACGGGAATGACTCGCTTGCCCCTGTTCTTTACCCGCAACTTTTAGGGCTGAGTATGGGAATTGACGAAAAGACTTTGGGAATCGGAATGAATCAGCTCGATATCAGTGGCGTTACATCTTTTTTGATTCAGGAGTAGAAAATGTCAAATGAGAAAATAGGTTCGGTAATGGTAGTCGGTGGGGGGATAGCCGGTATGCAGGCTGCTCTGGATCTTGCCGATTCAGGTTTTTATGTCTTTCTAGTGGAAAGATCCTCCTCCATAGGCGGTATCATGGCTCAACTGGACAAGACCTTTCCCACTAATGACTGTTCCATGTGAATCATCTCACCTAAACTGGTCGAGGTCGGCCGGCATCTTAACATTGAGCTTTTGACCCTGACAGAAGTGCAAAGCATTTCCGGGGAGGAAGGAAATTTTGAAATCAAGGTTTTGCAACAACCCCGGTATGTTGACATGGATAAATGTATTGCCTGTGGTATTTGTGCTGAAAAGTGTCCCAAAAAGGTGACAAACGCATTCGACGCCGGTCTAGCCAAACGCAAGTCGATCTATGTGAAATACGAACAGGCGGTGCCTTTAAAGTACGCCATTGATGAAAATTGCATCTATTTTAAAAAGGGCAAATGTAAGGCCTGTGAGAAATTCTGTCCTGCTGACGCTATTAATTTTGAGGACCAACCCAAGGAATTAACCATAAATGCAGGTGCGGTGCTGATAGCCCCCGGTTGCTCGGTGTATGATCCTGGTACTTACGACACCTATGGTTACAAAAAATCACCGAATATAGTTACCGGCCTGGAATTTGAGCGCATTCTTGCGGCAACCGGACCTTTCAGCGGGCATCTGGTAAGACCTTCCGATCACAAAGAGCCGCAGAAAATTGCCTGGATTCAATGCGTGGGTTCCAGAGACATGCACCCTGGGTCACAGCCTTACTGTTCGGCGGTCTGCTGTACCTATTCCATAAAAGAGGCTATTATAGCCAAAGAGCACCAGAAGGGGGAGCTGGATACCACCATATTTTATATTGATATGCGGACCCTCGGTAAAGATTTTGAGCGTTACTACAACCGGGCCAAAGAGGTGGGCGTGCGTTTTGTCAAATCAAAAATCAGCACGATTCACCCGGACGGCGATTCGGGCAATCTGCTTATCAGCTACACAGACGAAACCGGCCGACGGATTGAAGAAGCGTTTGATATCGTAGTCCTGTCGGTGGGCTTTGGCGTGTCAAAGGAAGCGCTGGGCCTGGCCCAAAAGCTGGGAATTGAGCTCGATCAATATCAGCACGCTCTAACCAGCAGTTTTGAACCTGTTCAGACTTCAAAACCCGGTATTTTTGTATGCGGCACCTTTGAAAGCCCCAAAGATATTCCCCAGTCCGTTATCGAATCGAGCGCCTCTGCTGCCGTGGTGGAAAGTATGCTGGCCGAGTCCCGCGGGTCTATGATACGGACAAAGTCAACCCCTAAAGAGCTAGATGTACGGGGAGAGCACCCGCGGATAGGCGTGTTTGTCTGTCGTTGTGGAACCAATATTGCCGGTTTTTTAGAGGTTCCGGATGTCGTCGAATATGCCAAAACCTTACCCAACGTAGTTTTTGTAGAAGATAATCTCTTCAGCTGCAGTCAGGATACCCAGGAACAAATAACCCAGGTTATTAAAGAGCAAAAATTAAATCGCGTTGTTGTAGCCGCCTGCACCCCGCGTACCCATGAACCTCTCTTTCAGGAAACCGTACTCAATGCGGGGATCAATAAATATCTCTTTGAAATGGCTAATATTCGCAATCAGTGTTCCTGGGTGCACAGCAACGAAAAAGACGCAGCCACTGAAAAGGCTATAGACCTTGTACGCATGGCAGTATCCAAAGTGAGCTTGTTGCAGCCGCTTGCCGATCCGGAGATAATAATGAACCAGTCCGCTCTGGTTGTCGGCGGTGGTCTTTCCGGAATTACCGCGGCAAGGAATCTGGCACAGCAGGGATATCTCACCCATCTTATTGAAAAGAACGACGCCCTGGGAGGACAGGCAGTGAACCTTTATGAAACCTGGCAGGGCGAAGATGTTCAGCAAAATCTAACAAGGCTTATTAGCGACATAGAATCCGATCAAAACATCAATATCCTGACAAACACCCAAGTAAAAAAAGTGGGCGGCTTTGTGGGTAATTTTCAAACCACCGTTGAAAATGCGGGAAAAGAGCAGGTAATCGAGCACGGAGTGGCGATTATTGCCACAGGTGCTGTAGAGTTAAAACCGGATGAATATTTATACGGTGAAGATCCGCGTGTTCTGACCGCTTTGGAATTGGATCGAAAATTTATCGATAATAGTTTGCCTCTAAATGAAACTGATTCGGCGGTCTTTATACAATGTGTCGGCTCACGAATCAAAGAAAGGCCGTACTGCTCCAAGGTGTGCTGCACTCACTCTGTCAAAAGTGCGCTCAAATTAAAAGAGTCAAAACCCGAGATGGATGTCTTCATTATCTACAGGGATATGCGAACCTATGGATTGCGGGAGGAGCTGTACCGTGAGGCCCGAGCCAAAGGCGTAGTCTTTATTCGTTATGACTTTGACAAAGGTTTAACCGTTTCCAAAGATCAAAACGGTCTTAATGTTAGATGCACCAGCTATGTGCTGCAGCGCGAGATCGAGATAAAACCGGATATGCTGGTATTGGCCACTGCGATTGTGGCACCGCAGGAAAATCCCATTGCTCAATTGTTCAAGGTGCCGGTGAATGAAGATGGCTTTTTTGTGGAAGCCCATGTCAAACTCCAGCCCATAGATTTTGCCACCAAAGGGGTGTTTGTCTGCGGCCTGGCCCATGCGCCCAAACCTGTCGACGAAGCCGTAGCTCAAGGTCTGGGAGCCGCTTCACGAGCGGCTACGCTGCTGTCCAAGGACAAGGTCCTGGGCAATGCCATCGTCTCTGATATTAATGCACAGTTCTGCAGGGGATGCCGGCAGTGTCTGGAGGCCTGCCCTTATCAGGCCATTGACTTTCATGAAGACCGTATTCTCTGTGAAGTAAACCAGGCCATGTGTACGGGATGCGGCTCATGTGCTGTTGCCTGTCCCACCGGTGCGGCTTCTATTTTCCATTTTGATGACCAGCAGGTGCTAACGATGGTGGAGGCCGCTTTTAATTGACAATTAACCATTTTACCAATTAACGAATCAACCAGATCCGGGAGGATTTACTTAATGGCTGAAGAATTCAATCCAGAGATCATTACGTTTGCCTGTAACTGGTGTGCCTATTCGGCTGCCGACCTGGCAGGCGTTAGCCGTCTTCAATATCCGTCCAACATGCGCATCATTCGCGTAATGTGTTCAGGCCGGGTGAACCCCAATTTCATCTTAAAGGCCCTGCAATTGGGTGCCGATGGTGTCCTGGTAGCTGGATGACACATGGGCGACTGCCATTACCTGGATGGTAATATAAAGGCCGAAAAGATGTTCCAAATGACCCAGGAGCTGGTCAGTATACTTGGAATTGAATCTGGGAGACTGCGCCTGGAATGGATTTCATCGGCAGAAGGAACGCGTTTTGCTGAGGTTGCCAGAAACTTTACTGAGCAGATTAAATCTTTGGGACCATCCATCTTAAAAAAGGCGGCCTGATAAAAAAATAACCGTTCAAAGGTTCAAGGTTCGGGGTTAGTAAAGGTTAACAATAGAAAAGCAACCCTGAACGACTGCAAAATAAAAACCAAAGGGGTTAGCATGAATACGATCGTAGAAATGGTTAACGCTACGAAGACCTATTACTGTCTTGATTGCGGGGTATGTACCGGAAGCTGTCCGGTTTCCAGGATTTTCCCCGAATTTTCACCCAGGCAGATTATTGAGCGCTCTCTTTATGAACTGGAGGAGTTTTCAGACGATACTATCTGGAGCTGCCTTACCTGCGCCCAGTGCAGTGTCCGTTGTCCGGCCGACATAAATTTTCCTGAATTCATTCGCCTGATGCGTGATGAAGCCCATTTGCTGGGTTTTGACGGCGTTCCGGCTCACCATGGGATGCTGCAGGCTATTATGTCCATCCAGACCAAGGATGTTCAGCAAAACCGCACTTTTTGGGTCGAGGATGGGAAAACCAAAGAAACGGGCGATGTTTTTTATTTTGTGGGATGCAGGCCTTATTTTGATGTTATTTTTCGGAATATCAATGCCGGATCAATTCAAGGGGCCCGGAATGTGCTGAAAATTATAAACGCCTGCGGGGTGGAGCCGGTGGTCAGTAATGATGAACGGTGTTGCGGCCATGATGCGCTTTGGAACGGCAACGAAGACACGTTCAAGCAACTTGCTCGCTGGAATCTTGATATGATCCGTTCTTCAGGTGCCAAGCAGGTGATTTTCAGCTGCCCGGAAGGGTATCATACCTTTAAAGATTATTATCCCAAGTATTTTGGAAAGCTCGATTTTGAACCGGTCCACATTCTTGATTTTCTGGCAGACAAACTGAGTTCGGGTATCATTCAGCTATCGGAATCCAAAGCAGAAGTGGTGACCTATCATGATCCCTGCCGGCTTGGCAGGATGGCAGGTGTCTACGATGCACCCCGCAGACTTCTGGAAGCTATCCCAGGAATTGAACTCAAAGAAATGCCCCGTTCCAGAGAAAACGGTGTCTGCTGCGGAACTTCCGGCTGGATGAACTGTTCCAACTGTTCCAAAGACATCCAGCTGCAACGCCTTAGTGAAGCAAGCGACACCGGTGCCGGCACCTTAGTAACGGCCTGCCCCAAATGCCAGATTCACTTGCGGTGTGCAAAAGCAGCTTTTGATCTGGAAATAGAGATCACAGATTTGTATGACCTGGTTACCGATTGCCTGAAAACAGAGTAACTGAAAAGTTTGAAGTGCCTAAGGTTTGAAGTGCCTAAAGTTAAGGTATTCTATCTATTTTAATTATAACATTGACATCGCCGAAGGCGAGTTCCACAACCTTAGCTCACTTATAACTTTAGCTCACTTTAGTCACTTAAAATAAGGACACAGATTATGAGTCAAGACGTACTGGTTATAGGCGGAGGGATTGCTGGAATCCAGGCATCTCTGGACCTTGCAGACATGGGTGTCAACGTCCACCTGGTGGAAAAACTGCCCAGCATCGGCGGCAAGATGGCACAGCTGGATAAAACCTTCCCTACCAACGACTGTGCCATCTGAATCCTCTCGCCCAAGATGCTGGATGTCGGTCGACATCCTAATATAGCTCTTCTGGCCTACAGCGAAGTCGAGAAGGTAGAAGGTCTGGCGGGAGACTTCAATGTCACCGTGCGTAGGAAAAAACGCTATGTCGAGGAGGACAAATGTACCGGCTGCGGCGCCTGTGCTGAAAAATGCCCGACCAAGGTATCGGATGCCTTCAATGAAGGTCTGGGCAGTCGCAGTGCAATTTACAGCTACTTTGCCCAGGGCATACCCTCGACCCATACCATTGACCCTGATTTCTGTCGTCAGCTTAAAGGCAAAAAATGTGGGATCTGTAAAAAAGCCTGTCAGGCCGACGCCATAAATTTTGATCAGGAAGACATGATCATAACCCTCGATGTAGGTGCCATAATCATTGCCGTCGGATACGACGTTTTCGATCCGTCACAGATTCCCGAATACCGGTACCGGGAAATCCCCAACGTGGTTACGGCAATGGAGTTCGAAAGACTCTTGAGCGCCAGCGGTCCCACAGAAGGACATCTGGATCGTCCCTCGGATCGAGCCGTTGAAGCCGAGATTGCAGCACTTGAAAAGAATTTAAAAAAATCTAAGCGAACGCTCGAGAAACTTGAAAAAAAATATGACCAAACTTCCGCTCAATTTTATAATCAATACCGGCAAGGCCAATATCAGGACGACCGGGACGAACAGGGCCGCAAGAAGTGGGCTGATAAGTATGCTACCCATCTGGCGATCATGGAACCCCTGGAAGCCTTGAAAAAGAAGGCCGAGGGCTTTACCGTCGCCAAGAAACTGGCCTTTGTCCAGTGCGTGGGTTCCCGTGATTTCCGGTTTTATCCGTTTTGCTCGGGTTACTGCTGCATGCACTCCATCAAGGAGGCCGTAATCGCCCACGAGCACGAGCCGGAGACGACCTCCACCATCTTCGGCATGGATATCCGGGCGGTAAGCAAAGGATTTGAAGAGTATAAAATACGAGGCGGCAACAACTCGAACATTTCCTATGTCCGCGGGAGGGTCAGTGAGATCATGGAGGGTCCTGCTAACAATCCAGTCGTGATTTACGAAGACACGCACAAGCGGCAAGTGGAAAGCCGGGATTTCGACATGGTGATCCTGGCTACCGCCTGTGCGCCAACCAAGGGAATTATTAAGCTGGCCAAAGTTTTTGAAGTCGCACTGGATAAGTACAACTTCATAAAGACGAGCCCCCTCTCTCCGGTCGACACCACAGTGCCGGGAGTTTTTGTCTGCGGTTGTGCAGAGTCGCCCATGGATGTACCGGAATCTGTGGCCCAGGCTTCAAGCGCTGCCGAACGTGCCGCTGAAATCGCAATTCAATTAAAGTCAGAAAAGGAGAAGGCCGTTGCCTGAGAATAAAGACAATGACATCAGGATCGGAGTATTTCTTTGCCATTGCGGATCCAACATTGCCGGCTATCTGGATATGGAAGCGCTTGACGATTATACCCGGACGATTCCCTATGTAACGTTTGTACAGAGGAATCTTTATTCGTGTTCTGAAGGCGGCATTAACGAAATTAAAAAGGGAATCAAAGAGCAAAACCTCAATCGCGTTGTGGTTGCTTCCTGTACGCCGAGAACCCATGAACCTCTTTTTCGAAGTTCCTGTGAAGAGGCCGGGCTGAATCCTTATCTTTTCGAGATGGTCAATATCCGCGATCAATGCTCCTGGGTGCATATGCAACAGCAGGTGGATGGAACCGCCAAAGCAAAGGATCTTATCCGTATGGGAGTTGCCAAGGCGGCTTTATTAAAACCCCAGGAGTCCATTATGTCCGAAGTTTGTGCCCGGGCTCTTGTTATTGGAGGAGGAATCGCCGGCCTGACAGCCTCTGCGGCCCTTGCCAGGCGTGGATATGAAGTGGTGCTGGTTGAAAAGGAAGAGGGATTAGGCGGCATGCTGAACCGGCTGCATAAGCTTGGACCCGCCATGACAGATGCGGGTGAGCTGATTGAGGAGAAGATAAGGGAAGTCATGCAACATGACAAGATTACCGTCTTCACCGGGGCACGCGTTACCGCCGTCCAGGGGTTTATCGGCAAATTCGACGTCGAGGTCGAGACCGAATCCGGCAAAAAGAAATTTGACATTGGGGTTATCATAGTGGCCACTGGTAGCCGTGCCTTTGTTCCCGAGGGCCTTTACGGCTATGACGGCCGGCGCGTTATCACCCAGCTTGAGATGGAGCAGCTTCTCAAAGAAGGTTTGGATACAGATGTCAAGAACGTTGTTATCGTCCAGTGCGTAGGAAGTCGCAATCAAGAGAGACCCTACTGTTCGCGGATCTGCTGCCAGATAGCCGTCAAGAACGCTATATTGATCAAGGATCAAATCCCGGATGCCGGAGTTTCCATTCTCTATCGGGATATGCAGATGTACGGTGTCGAAAACGAAGAGATGTTCCGGGATTCCAAAGCCAGGGGAGTCCGGTACATCCATTATGATTCTGCCCGGCCTCCCCAGGTGGAATCCGATCAGGTGCGAGTTTACCATTCTCTACTTGGCCGCGAAATGACTTTGACTGCGGATATAGTGGTCCTTTCCACACCGCTGGTTGCCCAAGAGGATGCCAATGTGAGTTCTCAGCTTCTCAGGGTGCCGGTTGATGAAAACGGATTTTTTCTGGAAGGTCATGTTAAGTTAAAACCGCTCGATTTTGCTACCGACGGCATCTACCTTTGCGGCAGCGCCCGTTTTCCGGCCAATATTCGAGAAGTGATTGCCCAGGGTTTAGGTGCGGCATCTCGAGCCTCGATTCCCATGTCTAAGGGTTCGATTGTTGTAGAGCCGATTATTTCTGTATTGGCGGATGAAGACGCCTGCCGGGGCTGCAGCCTTTGCGTCGCGCTTTGTCCTTATAGTGCTCTTGAGATTAGCAACACGGAAAAAGGGAAAAAGGTTCACGTGATTGATGTGGCCTGCAAGGGGTGCGGGGTGTGCGCAGCTACCTGCTATCAGCACGCCTTAACCATTAACTCCTATACAAACAACCAACTTGAAGCTCAGATTGACGCGTTTTTGGATTGATGATGTATGATTGATGATTGGTGATTTATTGAAGAACAGCACAAAGCAGAAAATCAAGTAAGAAAAAAACGTAGATTAAAGTCGGTAAGTGTACTTTTTTTTCAATCGACAATCAACAATCATAAATCAACAATTTTTTTGAGGAGGTTCCTTTGACCCAATTCGTTCCCAAAATTCTCGCGTTTTGCTGTACATGGTGAGGATACTCCGCCGCTGATTTAGCTGGAGTTTCCAGACTACAATATACCCCGGAGATTAAGACTGTTCGAATCATGTGTTCCGGTCGGATGGACCCGGCGACCGTAGCCAAGGCCTTCAAAAAAGGACTTGACGGTCTTTTGGTAGTGGGGTGCCATTTCGGCGACTGCCATTATATCACCGGGAATGTCCAGGCCAAGATTAAAATAGACATGACTCGCCGACTTTTCGAATATATTGGTGTCAATGAAAATCGTCTTGCTTTTCGGCAATGCTCTTCGGGCGAAGCCGCCGTCTTTGTAGAACTGGTTACCAAGTTTAATGAGAAGATTCGCGGTTTAGGACCTATTGGAGGTGGAAGAGACACCCTGCAGGCTCCTGAAATCTTTAAGAAGCTGGAAGCAGCCGAGGCGGTGCTGGCCGGCGAAAAGATGCGGTGGATCATCGGCAAGCAAACCGAATTTATGGAGTCAGGCAACAAGTACGGTGAAATCTTCACGGAACACGAATTTAACCGTGCCATTGATATGATCATAGTGGAAGAAATGGAGGTCCAGGAAATTCTTGCCAGACTCAAGGAAGGTGCCCGGTCAGTCAAGGACCTGGCCCGGGACCTGGCCATTCCCTCAGAAAGGGTCTTTCGATACATAACCGCCCTCAAACGAAAGGGTATGGTTGCCCTTGACAAGGTAACCGGCCGATCGCCAATCTTGAACTTAGTGGCTTCGCCCCAATTGGAATAATGGAATGATGGAGTAATGGAATGATGGGTTTGAAGGAGTTTTTTTACAATTTAAATGGTTTATTTTCCGCTTTTATCCCCAATATTCCAGCATTCCAGTATTCCATTCCGATGGCACAAACAGGTTGCCATTAAAAGACTATTGATTTCATATAGTTGTAGAAATTCCGAGACGTTCAACTAGTGCCTCAAGAGGTGTAAAAACGTGGAAGACAAAAAAGTGTTGGTTGTTGGAGGAGGACTCAATGGAGTCCGGACCGCCCTTGAAAGAGCAGAAGCAGGGGACCAGGTTACTATTGTCGAGAAGTTCCCCACTCTAGGTGGAGAAAGAATCCCAAGGGACAGGCTGATTAAACCGGATGAGGCCTTTGTAAACCCTGACTTGGAGAAGGTTCGCAATCATTCGAACATCCGGATTTTGACTTACACTGATCTCAAAAAGGTGTCTCCGGAGAACGGACGCATACAGGCCCGGATCTTAAAACGCAGCCTCATGGTCGATAATAGTAAGTGCAACGACTGCAAGGCCTGTATAAAGGTCTGTCCGGTTAACATGTTTGACGACTTTGACGAGGGTTTGGGCTTTCGCACCGCCGTGGACTACTGCCACCCCAAAACCGGCGAATACAACATCTATAAGGAAGACATGCCGGTCTGCCAGGAGACATGCCCCGTTAATCTTGATATCCGCGCTTATGTCGGTCTCATTGCAGACGGCAGGCATCTTGACTCTCTGGCTAAAATCAGAGAGAGACTACCGCTTCCCGGCAGTATCGGCCGTATCTGTCCGCATCCTTGTGAAACAGCCTGCAACCGGCAGTATCTGGATGAACCGATCAGCATATGTTTCCTCAAACGGTATGCTGCGGATGTTGAGCTGCAACAGGGCATTGAGCCGGTCTATGAAACGCCTGAACAGAAGTATCCAGAAAAGATTGCGATTATCGGGGCGGGCCCTGCTGGTTTGACCTGTGGCCATGACCTGGCAAGAATGGGATATTCGAATATCAAGATCTTTGAAGCCCTGCCTGTCCCCGGGGGTTATCTGTGGGTGGGTATTCCAGAATATCGTTTGCCCAAAAAACTCCTGCAGCGCGAAGTAGACCTTATCTGCAACATGGGAGTGGAGATTCAATACAATATGCGTATCGGCAAAGATATCGCTTTTGAAGATCTTAGAAAAGAATATGACGCCGTGTTTATTGGCGCGGGTTGCCACACCGGCCTCAAGCTGCGGGTTCCCGGTGAAGATGAATACGAGGGGATTATTGACTGTGTGACCTTTCTGAGGAACCAAGCCCTGGGCAATCTGCCGGAGGCTAAAGGAAAGCTTATCGTAATCGGCGGGGGTAATGCAGCCATTGACTCGGCCCGTGTGGGCTGGCGTATGGGATTTGACGAAGTCTATATTCTTTATCGCCGGACGAAAAAGGAGATGCCGGCCAACTCGTGGGAAATTGATGCTGCTGAGCACGAAGGAGTTATTATTCAGTACCTTGCTGCCCCGGTGGAAATTTTGGGTGAAAATGGTAAAGTCACGGGTATGAAGTGCATCAAGATGGAGCTGGGTGAACCGGATGCTTCGGGCCGCAGACGTCCGGTTCCTATGGAAGGCTCTGAATATGTTATCGATGCCCAAACCATTGTGCCTGCAATCAGTCAGGGTGCCGATTTGAGCTTTCTTCCCAAAGAGCATACTTTTGAACTTTCACGCTGGAACACATTCGAAATAGATGAAGAGACAGGTGCCACAAATCTCCCGGGTGTGTTTGCCGGTGGTGACGTGGTGACCGGCCCGGATATTGCCATTCGTGCGATTGCCCATGGTAAACGGGCGGCTGAGGGCATTCATGCATACCTGAGGAACAAGTAAATGACCTACGAAAAAGAAAAACGCTATATTATACCATTCAGTGATGTACCGTCTCCGCGGGCAGAAATGCCGGAGATTTCGGTGGATGAAAGAAGGGAAAATTATACGGAAGTTGAAACCGGTTTTCCTGAAGAGATGGCGATTCAAGAAGCCAAACGATGTTTAGGCTGCCGGCGCTGCCTGGGTTGTGCCCTTTGTTGGGCTGAATGTAAACCTGAAGCCATCGATTTTGACATCCCGGACGAGGAGCTGGAGCTGGAATTTGACGAGGTCGTTATTACCAAGGGGCAGGACAACGCATTTCACCCGTTTAATCCCCAATTATGTTATGGAAAATATCCTGACGTCATCACAGATTTACAGTTTGAGAGGATGCTCTCACCAACCGGCCCCTTCAACGGAATGGTGGTTTCTCCTCTGGACGGTGAGATCCCCGGACGTATTGCCGTTGTTCAGGGTAATACAAATGGCGATGAAGAGCACCTTCTTTCCAGTCTGATTCTGGGTGTCAACGAATCGATCATTGCTCTCGACAAAACAGAAGATCTCGAAATTGTCCTGATCTCCCCCTTATGTCAATCCTTTCAAGAAAAGTTCCTCAACGAAGCAGAAAAAATCCCTGGGCTTCAGATTATAGCCGGAGCACCGGAATCCGTTGAAAAGGGCCGGGATGCGGAACCTATGACCCTTAAATATTTAGAAAACAGCGAGCAAAAGCAGGAAACTTTTGACCTTATTGTTATTCTGACGAAACCAAAAATCTCTTCCGAACTGAAGTCGTTAAGCAAAAAGCTCGAACAAGACATAGTATAGTCCTTGCCTTCTTTGCAATCTCCTTTATGTGCCTATGGATTGATTGATAAATTCTTCATGAGGAACCCGAGCTAAATAAACCTGTCAATGGGAACATCAAATATGATGCTTAGTTTTTTAGCAACTTCCTTACTAACTTGTCCGCCCTTGTGCAGACCGATTTAAAACGTCTGCTGGCATACTCCAGTATTGCCCACGCCGGTTATTTGATGATCGGTCTTCTTTGTGCCAGTGAATTGGGTTATCTTTCTGGTATATACTATGTTGTAGGTTATCTGTTTATGAATCTGGCCTGCTTTTTTGTTATATACCACCTGGCGCCCCAAGGGGAAAATGTTTCCTTTGATGATCTGAAAGGACTGTATAAACGTTCACCCCTGATGGCGCTAATGCTGGCTGTCGGCGCCCTCGGTCTGGCCGGCATCCCCCCGACCATCGGTTTTACCGGAAAGCTCTTTATTTTTACCGCCGCCATTAAAAAAGATATGTAAGCACTGGTTATCCTTGCAGTGATCAATTCGGGTATCGCAATTTTCTACTATCTTAAAATGGTCCGGGCGGCCTATACCGGTGTGGATGACCAGGTTTCGCCGATCCATCTCCGGGTTTCCACATCGGTTCTCGGGATCTTTTTTATTGTCATCATTATTCTGCTGGGCATATTCCCCCAAGGGTTTATCGATTTTGCCAAGGAGGCTGTCGCCGCCGTTATATAACGATATGCATCGGTTCTTCTGTTTCTCAGAAGTAGCCCGACCCTATAGGATGTAATCATTCCACCGTCAAATTCAACGATAATTTCTCGCTTTCCAAGCTCTTGAAATTCAAATCGTTTTGTTCTACCCTATTACTGTTGATCAACTTTAAGGCTCACATTGGCCAATCCGTTGATAATCCGAATGCATTCAGCACTTATAAAAAAGAGACATTTGATGATGAGCCAAGTTTGTAATACTCCACTGCGTAAGATTTTGCTGGTTCTGGCATGCATTGCGATCACCGTGGGTTGTGCGAGTTTCGAAAGGCAAAGTAAACCAGCAACCGTACCGGAGATTCATCCGGGGATTTTGGCGGGATATTTACAGCCCGAAGCGCTTCCCAACAGCCTGGCGCACCATCCGCCGCTGGCGCCGTGACCAGCGATATGATGAATTTATCAAATCACATAGATTTTTAATTGAAAAAAATATCTACAGAGAAAGGATGTTCCATGGGAAAGCATTTTGATGTGGGTTCGATGATAATCATCATCGTTACGTTTGTTTTATTTACGGTGGCGCTATTTACCAAAGGGTTTACTCATGATCTATTATTGGAGGCCGCAATATTTTTGGTCTCAGTCAAGCTTATCATAATGGCATATCATAACAGTGTTTACATAAAATCAATCGAAAATGAATTAAAAGAAATAAAGGGTCTATTGAAAGAAAAATAATATTTCATTGCATCATAAACAGGTCACTTGTCACAGCTTAAAGGAGGCCATTGAATCGAAAATATTATCATAACGAGCAGAACAAAATAGACTTTCAAGAAACCCTTATGTTTATGATTGATTCAAAAATTAAGCCGTGGTATGTGCCCAGAGAACAACGCCGCTGAGAATTGAACCTCCTTGTACAAGATTCAGGGAATGTGTTTGCTGTTGCGGCACAGCCCTGCACTTCTTAATCTTATCAATTTAGAAATTATGCCTCAAGAGTATTATATCCTGATTATCGGTTACATTTTTGGTTTTTACATGGCCTGGAACATAGGCGCCAATGATGTGGCCAACTCCATGGCCTCTTCTGTGGGTGCCAAGGCAATCACTATTCGCCAGGCCATATTTCTTGCCGGGATTTTGAATATTATCGGTGCTGTATTTATTGGATCCCATGTGACCAATACCATTCGTAAGGGTATTGTCTCGACGGATATCATGGCCGATCCTCATGTGGCCCTTATCGGTGCACTTTCAGCCCTTCTTGCCGCAGCGATTTGGGTCAGTTTCGCCACCTGGAAATCACTTCCGGTCTCCACAACCCATTCCATTGTGGGCGCTATGCTCGGTTTTGGAATTATGGCCGGAGGATTTGCAGCCATCAATTGGGGCAAGCTCTTTGCAGTGGTATTGAGCTGGATCATTTCGCCGCTATTTAGCATTGTTATCTCCTATTTAATTTTCAAAACTATCGTACGATCAATTCTTTCTAAAAAAGATACATTTGCCCGGGCATTAAAATTATCTCCGATTTTTATCGGCATTACTTTCTTTGTTGTCGTCCTATCGTTTTTATTTAAAACCCCTCTGGGGAAAAAGATGGACTTGGGTCTAACGGCATCTCTGACCGTTGCCGTTATCCTGTCTGTTTTATTGGGATTTGCAGGGATGGCGGCTTTGAAACGATTTGTTAAAGATAGGGAATCCGGAGCAGAAGGGATCTTCCGGCGCATACAGGTGGGAACCGCCTGTTATGTTGCCCTTGCCCAGGGTGCAAATGATGTGGCCAACGCCATCGGTCCTTTGGCTGTAATTTATTTTCTGGTAAAAACAGGTAGTGTCGGTGCTAAAGTGCCGGTGCCTGTTTTTCTCCTCCTGTTTGGCGGAGTCGGTATTGCCTGCGGCATCGGTATGGCCGGTCACCGTGTCATGGACACCATGGGCAGAAAAATTACGACACTGAGCAACACACGTGGGTTTGCCATTGAATTTTCAACGGCAACTACGGTCCTTGTGGCTTCAAAAATGGGCCTGCCGGTTTCAACAACCCATTCGGCCGTCGGCGGCGTTTTGGGAGTAGGCCTGGCACGCGGAATCGAGGCGGTTAATTTTGGCATTGTTTTCAAAATTATGTTATACTGGTTGTTAACCGTGCCTGTGGCTGCGCTTACCAGCATGGCCATTTTTAAACTACTTCAAATCATTTTATAAAAGGAGATGGCAATGCGGTTACCATTTTTTTCGATGTTCATGACATCACCTTTTGAAGGCCTTCAGGAACATGCCGAAAAGGTGAAAGAATGCGGCTGGGCGTTTCAGCAGGCAATCGAGTGTCATCTTTCAGAAAAATGCAAAACATTTGAAGAATTCAGACAGGAAGTTATCCGGCTGGAAAGTGACGCTGACGCCATCAAACGACGTATCCGCGGCCATCTGCCCAAAGGGACCCTGATGCCGGTTTATAATTTTCTGCTGTTCAGATATTTAAGAGAACAGGATCAAGTTATCGATGCCGTTGAAGATGCACTCGATTGGATCTCTTTTAGAATCGAGCCGGGGATTCCCGCTGAACTTGAAAAAGACTTTGTCAATCTGGCGGATGCTGTAATCGAACCTATCGAACAGCTCAGCGAGATGGTTTCTGAAGCAAGAAAATACTTTAAAAATTATTCCGAAGCGCAGCGGGTGGTGATTAAAAATATTATCCACACGCTACGCCAGAAGGAACATGAAGCCGATAAAGCAGAAGACATCGTTAAGAAAAAAGTGCTGAATATGGATATCGATGCCGTCACCGTTTTTCATATCGTCAGACTGGCTGAAATAATCGGCTCCATCGCAGATCATGCTGAAAATGCCGGTGACATGATGCGGGCCATGGTTGCCAGATAATACTCAAAAAGATAGTGTTGCCAAAGATTCGCAGCAAATTAATAGGGCTTCACCTTCGGTGCTTTGGACAACGCTTTTTCAGGGGGAGCTGCCAGAAGACGTTCCAATTCGGCGGACAATCGTTATGTCCGCTTTTATAAGTGATCATTGTAGCGTTACGGGATGCATTGTAAAGGGTCATTCCATGGGAATAGGGAATAACTTCGTCGAATTTGCCATGGATGACAAGGATCGGTCCCTTATAGTCGCGGACAACTGATAGATTGTCAAAGGGGTCTCGGATCAGAAACGCGGGCGCAAGGTACCTTTTTGCAAACGACCGGACACTGATAAAGGCAGACATGAGAATCAGTGCAGCAGAAGGTCGTTGGGCGGCAAGTGTGCACACCGCTCCACCGCCTACGGAACGTCCGAATAAAATGATTCTGGCCGGGTCCACATCTTCGCGTTCAATGAGAACATCGTAAGCACGGTTGAATGCCTCGGTGATATTTTTTTGTGAAGGCGTTCCCTCGGACCGTCCATATCCCGGATACTCCACAAGGAACACCCCGATTCCAAAACGATTGATTTTTTTTAATTCATGAGGCCAGAAATCGATGAGTTCTCCGTTTCCGTGGGCGAACAAAACTGCTGGCGCCGGCTCGTTTACCGGATCCGGCGGTAGAAACCAGGCCTCGATTTTTCCAGCACCTGTTTCTATCCAAATCTTTTCCACAAAGGGTATATCTTCATCTTTAGAAGGCATTTCGACAAGATAACGAGGAAACAGCATCTGTCGCTGAATAAGGAAGAGCAAGCCACAGTAGGCAAGGTATATAAATAGCGTCCATGTAACAATTTTTACCACCATATCTATTATCATACCTTATTGGACTCTAAATAATTTTTCAAACTTTCTTTTTAAGGCTTTCAGCGGGTTAGCCTTAAAAAGTTCGAAAATGAGCAGATATTGCGTTTTTTTTTTCTTGACATACTACATATAGTATGGAAAATTTGGGCTCGAAACTTTCCAACAGACCTGTCGATTAATTTTCGTAAGTTTTAACAGGTTTTTTTTGGTTTTTTAGCCAGTACAATTTTTACTCGATAAAGTCGACAACAACCTCATCCAGACAGAATTAAACTCGATTTCCCGACACCAGACACTGAAAGATTGACGATTTTGAATTAATAGAGAATTTAGGGTTGATCAAAACTTGATAGGCTAGGAATTTCTTTTTTTAGAGTAGAAAAGTTCCCCGAACGCCTCGGAGGCGAGGACGTTGCCGGCAGGCGTCGGATAACATCGCAAAGCGATGCAATCTTGTCATATTTTGACATACATGGTACGGATAATAATCTCCACATAACGATGATAACAATTATATAGGAGTACGGCAATGGCTTCAAAAGGAAAAATTCTAATTACCGACGATGGACACTTCGACTTAACCGCATACAAATGGGATGATCAACTATTTTCGGATATCCTTGCCAAAGACAACCCGATTGAAACTAACCAGGCCCTGGACATCAGCCGATTTTTGAGAAAAGAAATTGACAATATGAAAAATCATACCATTACCATGCCGATTATCGATAAAATGATACAGACAAAATTGGTCGAATACGGTTTAACTCAAACTTCGCCCATTCGGCTGGATAAATCCATTTTTGTAAAGAATGGACTTCAACTTTCAAAGAATGCTAAAAACGTATTAAGAAGAAGATATCTTAAGAAAGACAACAACGGCAAAGTGGTGGAGACGCCGGAAAAGATGTTTAAAAGGGTGGCCCGACACATTGCAAAGGCGGAAAAAAAGTACGGTAATGACGCTGATGTGAAAAAGATGGAAAATATTTTCTACAATATGATGACCGAACTGAAATTTCTGCCCAATTCACCCACGCTGATGAACTCGGGACGGAGGCTGGGCCAACTGGCAGCTTGCTTTGTCCTTCCCGTAGAAGACAGCATGGAAGGTATTTTCGATGCATTGAAAAATGCGGCAATTATACACAAATCAGGTGGGGGTACGGGCTTTTCTTTTTCCCGCTTGCGTCCAAAAGACAGCCGAGTGGGAACCACCGGCGGTATCGCCTCCGGACCGGTTTCATTTATGAAAATCTTCAATACGGCGACTGAGCAGGTCAAACAGGGTGGGACTCGCAGAGGGGCAAACATGGCGATTCTAAGGGTTGACCATCCGGATATTATGGAATTCATTCACAGCAAAAAAAAACATAAAGAATTGAACAATTTTAATATCTCCGTCGGTATTACAGACGCTTTCATGGAAGCTGTAAAGAAAGAAGGTAATTATCGCCTGTTAGACCCGCGCGACAATAAAAAGGTTATGGAGTTTAATGCCGCCGAAGTCTACCAAGCTTTGGTAAAACAGGCCTGGGAAAACGGAGATCCGGGAATCATCTTTTTGGACAGACTCAACAGGGATAATCCGACCCCTGCTCTGGGGGAGATTGAAAGTACAAATCCTTGCGGAGAACAACCCCTGCTCCCAATGGAATCCTGCAACCTTGGATCCATCAATCTGGCAAAGTTTATAACATATAATAACGAAGTGCCAACCATCGACTTCAAACACTTGAAAGATATTGTATGGTTAAGCGTCCGCTTTTTAGACAACACCATCGATATGTCCAAATATCCCCTTCCGGAAATCGGAAAAATGGTGCAAGGCAATCGTAAAATCGGCCTTGGGGTCATGGGGTTTACAGATCTGCTTTATCAATTGAAAATTCCCTATAACTCGGAAAGGGCGCTTGAAATCTCAGAAGAAGTGATGGGTTTCATTCAAGAAGAATCTCATGAAGCCTCAAAACATCTGGCCGAAGAGAGAGGCGTTTTTCCTAATTTCGATAAGAGCATTTTCAAAAACAAGGACGGCTGTACTTATCGAAATGCTGCGACTACCACCATTGCGCCCACCGGCACATTAAGTATCATTGCAGATTGCTCCAGCGGGGTCGAACCGCTGTTCGCATTGAGTTTTGTCAGAAATGTTATGGACAATGACAAGCTCATGGAGGTGAATCCTTACTTTGAGAATGAAGCAAAAAAAAGAGGCTTTTATAGTTCTGAATTGATGGATGCCATCGCCATGGATGGCGGCATTCAGCATTTAAACGAAATACCCGCAGATGTTCGCGAGGTCTTTGTAACCGCACATGATATTTCTCCCGAATGGCATATCCGTATGCAGGCCGCTTTTCAAAAGCACACGGATAATGCTGTTTCAAAGACCGTCAACCTATCCCGCGATGCCACTGTAGGCGATGTGAAAAAAATTTATGATCTGGCCTACGAGTTGGATTGTAAAGGCGTCACCATTTACAGAGACGGAAGCAAGGAAAATCAGGTCCTTTCCTACGCCACAAAGGATACACTTTTCGACCCCCTGGCTGCTACAATCAAAGAACGGCCTGAAACACTGGAGGGGTTTACCTCCAGAATGAAAACAGGCATGGGCCAGCTCTACGTCACTGTCACTGAATATGAAGGGCAGCCCTTTGAAGTGTTTGCAACTATCGGCAAATCAGGACGATCCACCACCGCAAAGACAGAAGCTATCGGCAGGCTCGTTTCGCTTGCTTTGAGATCCGGGGTAAAGGTAGGAAAGATCATAGAGCAGCTGAAAGGTATCGGTGGAGAACATCCTGTATTTCAAGACGGCGGCCTAGTTTTATCGATCCCGGATGCGATTGGCAGAATTCTTGAGAAAAGGTATTTGAAAGACGGCTCATACAAGAAAAGCAGATACGGTAACAGCCTCCTTGGAGAAATCTGCCCGGAATGCAGCCACACGGTCAGTTTTGAAGAAGGCTGCATGATCTGCCATTTCTGCGGCTTTACAAAATGCTCTTAGGGTTCGCGCAAAAACAACTTCGCAGAATTGGCGCTCAGATTTTACACACGATAATTCCGAATGAGCCAAAACATTCAACTGCACACGTAAAAAACTTTTTGCGAGTTCATCAAGACCAGGTGCGATGATGCGTATCGATCAAAATCCTTTATTTAGAAAATCTTTCATCCCTTGGTATGACTCTGAAACCGCATGTATCATTGTTGTCATATTTATGATCGTCGTTTTTTTATTTGGCTTTACAGGAATTTCGGTGGTACATGAAAATGTGAAATATCAAGAGGAAGTTTGGGTTGCAGTTCTTCTTGTTGTAATGAGCGGAGGGGTCCTTTTTACCACCACAGTTCGGCTGATAAAAAGATATATCCGCCGATCTTCAAAATAACCGTCCCGAATTTCTTATATCAGCTGATAAATAAATACAGTTTATTGCTCACAAGAATCAGCCCCACAATAATCAACAGGATCCCTGCGACAGTATTGACGTATTTCAACACTTTTGATGCCTTTTTAATAAAAATCAACAGGAAATTGATAAAAATTGACAGGGCAATAAAAGGTAGAGCCAATCCGGCTGAATAGACGGCAAGGAGTGAAACTCCCTGCCATACGGTCTCCTGGTTGCCGGCAATAATAAGGATTGATCCTAGCAATGGCCCGATACAGGGACTCCATCCGGCTCCAAAAGCCATTCCGATGATAAGCGTTCCGAAAAAATGTATCGGCTTCTTTTCGATAGCAATTCGCTTTTCAAAATCGAGGCCGGGTATTCGGATTAAACCGGTTAAATGAATCCCAAGAATAATAATAAAAACACCACCGATTATCCGTATCAAATTTTTATACTTGTACATCAAGCTGCCGAGGAAAGAGGCTGATGCACCCATAAGGATGAAGACCAGGGAAAATCCAAGAACGAATAAAAAAGTTGAAAGAAATACTTTTTTCCTGATTTCTGAATTACAACCTCGGGTCAGCTCTTCCAGGGAGAAGCCCGTAATAAATGTAAAGTATGCCGGAATCAGCGGCAGCACGCATGGTGATAAAAAAGAGAGAAGCCCTGCGATAAATGCCGCGGGGAATGACATGGTTTCAGGCACCGGTTACCCTCCTGCGATGAGGGGAATTAGAAACATTTCTGAATTTTCGGGAATCTGAGTCTTCTCAAAATAAGGCCTGGATACATGCTTATCGTTGATGCGTACAACCGCATAATGATTGGATTCGCCTATATCCCTGAGCAGATCCGCAACGGTCATTCCTTCATACCAGGATCGCTGCTCTCCGTTAACCTTGAGCATCATTCAACCCCATGAGCTTTAAGTAATTCCAGAACATCCGGGAAATCGATGCTCAGACGCCTTACGGTTTCAAGGGTTCGGCGTTTATATACGGCATCTTTAAGTTCTTCATAAAGCGCCTCACGAAATTTTCGGAGCAGCCGGATTTTCTCTTCCGTGTCCATTCCAGTGATATCGACTTGATGTTTTTCCACAAGCTCTTTGTCGTAACGCTCGGGCCGTGATTCATATTCAACCGGTTTTACCGGCCCCATGGCTCGATAGGGAATGTCGTCATGATCCCGCCGTCCAAAACCCATTTTTAGATTGAAAATGCGCTGGAAATTGTAAACCGCTTCACTCATCCGAATAATTTCGTCGGGTGTTGTTTTTTTTCCGGTCACTGCGGTGTAATATTCAGCATACCACTCTACGTGTTTCATAACCTTTGCAGGTTCTAAGGTGTCTTTGTTATCTTCAGGTATAATATCATTCCAGGGAAGTTTACACAGTCCACATAAACTGAACCATGTTCTAAACATTGGAAACCAGTGGAGCGCTTCTGCCTTTTGCTCAAAGGTCGGCATAAAATTGTGCACCATATCGAGAAAGATCAACCAAGCTTCATCATGCTGCGGCCCCTTGAGGGCAAGGCCGTAACCACCCTGTTGGGCAAGAGATTCTTTGGTCATATACTCTGAGAATTCCAAACCCTTGGCTTCCATCCCGATATCCTGCATGATGTGAGGATCGGCTTTATAGTCTCTGGCAAAAATCGACTTCATTTCGCGGACGCCTTGCCCCACAATTAAACCAAAACCGTCGCCTTCAGCCATTTGGTGAACCATCTCAAGCGCCGCCAGCCGGTTGCCGAATGAAAGATGGATTCCCCGGGTATGGGTTTCGTCGATCAGGCCCATCTCAAAGCATTCCATGGCAAATGCGATGCTCGTACCCACTGAAATGGTGTCAAGGCCATAGGTGTCGCAATAAAAATTCATCTCAATAATCGTATGGGGATCAAATATTCCCAGATTTGAGCCGCACCCGGCGATGGTTTCGTATTCAGGGCCGTCTACAAAAACTTTGGTCCCTTTGTAGGATCCGGTAAGGGGAACAAAGTCTTTGACACCATGGGAGCAGGCAACCGTGCACCCCATCCAGCATCCATCATAACCCGCATCGAATATGCGCCTGAACACCTCCTGGCCGACATTGTCTGCTTCCGGATGCTTTCCATACTGAAAATTATTGGTGGGTAGCAAATCAAAGTCATTCATAATCGTGACAAGGTGGGTTGTGCCGATTGTTGCCATTTCGTTCTGCTTGGGATCGAGTTCAACAATCTCTTTGGAGTGTTTTCTTCCAACCGTTTTTAATGTATTCTCATCTGCAGGATTATTTGTGCCGACTTTAACGGTATTCCATCGTGCTACAATGGCTTTAATCCGTTTGTCAGCAAAGACACTGCCGATTCCGCCACGCCCGGCCTGCTTGTATCTGGCCCGCTTTCGTTTCAAATCATACCAGGTAAAGTTGAGACATCCCATCCGCGCATTTTTTGCACCAGGACCTGTGGAAACAACAGAAATATGTCGGGGTTTTCCCTGTGCAAAGTGTTCTGTCAATATGGCTGAAAGGTCATAAGAGTCGTCCGGCAGCCCCGATGTTGCTAAAATTTCCACCTTTTCATCAATGCCGTCAATTAGAATTACGATATCCTTTTCGGTTTTTCCTTTGACTTCCAAGGCATCAAACCCGGAAAATTTAAGGTAAGGGCCGAAATATCCCCCGACATTGGAATCTATTACAGAACCTGTTAAAGGAGAAATGGTGGTCACAATACTTTTACCGGAGCCCGGATATAGAGGGGTTCCGCCCATAGGCCCCGATGAGATGCATATTGCATTATCCGGATCCGTCCATTTTGTCGTGCTTTTCACCCCATGCCAGAGCAGCCAGAGGTCAAATCCCTTACCGCCGATGAATACGTCTTTCATTTTATCGTCAACAGGCTTAATAGAAATGTCCGGAACAGAGATATCTATAAAAAGGGTTTGGTTGGCATAACCTTTTTTTATAACAGGTCTGTCATAATTGAAAGTTTTTATAGTTTCCATTTTATAATCCATGATCATATCAGCCCTTTATGATTTATTGGCAACCGTTATTTTTAAAGTTTCGGGTTACAATTTCACCCAGTTCCTTGGATCGCTGGGTAGCGACTTCTACAGCATTGATAAGGGTGGTTCGGAGTCCCCCTTTTTCCAGAGAATGAATTCCGGCAATGGCGGTTCCCCCGGGAGAGGTTACCATATCTTTTAATCTGCCCGGATGTTCTTTGGTCTCCATCAACAATTTTGCAGCACCAAGAACTGTCTGGGTTGAAAGAAACAGGGCATCTTCCCGTGCCAGCCCTACCTTTACGCCGGCGTCAGCCAATGCATCGACAATCAGAAAAATGTAGGCCGGCCCGCTGCCGCTTAAACCGGTGACGGCGTCCATGAGGCTATTTTCTTTAAGGAAGATGCTTTTGCCCATGGAATTAAAGATCGCCATTGAAAGTTCGATGTCCTCTTCGGTAGCATTATCCCCTGCCGCAATAACCGAGGCGCTTTCTTTAACAAATGCAGCAATGTTGGGCATGACCCGAATAAGACGCAATTCTTTTTTTAGACACGACTCTATTGCAGCCAGAGGAACACCGGCGGCAATAGAAATGATAAGCTTGGACATGTCCAGGCAAGATGTTGTTTCCTTCAATACCGAGGCAATGATCTGGGGCTTGACCGCGTAGATAACAATATCCGAAGTTTCAACTGCTTCGATGTTGTTTGTCAGTGTGATCACACCATATTTTTCTTTGACGGATTCAAGCTTTTCTTTCCGAACATCTGTACAAATGATATTCTTGGGATTGGATGATTCCGAAGAAATGAGCCCGCTCACAAGGGCTTCTCCCATATTTCCTGCTCCGATAATAGCAATTTTTTTGTCTTTTAACATGAATTCCAGTCTCCTTTAACTATTTATAATTCTTCAACCTATATTATTCTTGGCATACAGTTTGCGGTGTATTAAAATAGCGGGTTCAATTCGCAAACATGTGCTTTGGCGGGCGGCAGCTCGGCGTTTGAGCCCCCTGGGCCGGAATCGAATGAACTCCATCAAGCTTCAAAGGGTAAATATGTTACCCTGTCTTTTATCGTCTGAATATTTAGTGTGTCAACGATTTTGCCTGAAATATCTTGACTTATTGTTAATATATCATTAATTTTTAAGAAATATTATCCGTTTTACAAGGAACTACCGTCTCCTTATTTTATTAATCAAAAAGATGAAAGATCGTTGTTAATATGTTTATCATCGGCAATTTTTTAATGGCTGTTGCAATTATTCTTCGTTATGTTCTCACGTTTTATATGTGGATCGTTATCGCGCGGGCGATACTTTCGTGGGTAAATCCAGATCCCTATAATCCCATCGTCCGGTTTATTCATAATGTGACCGAACCGGTCCTCTACCGAATCCGCGCAAAAATTCCCGTCAACTTTGGCGGTATCGATTTTTCTCCGATTATTGTTATCCTTGGCGTGATATTTCTGCAAAACTTTGTCGTCAACAGCCTTTTGAGATTGTCCGCAAATTTTATGTGATCAAAGAAAACAGGTGATACATCATGAAAATTACACCCCTTGATATTCAGCAGCAGCAGTTTAAAACACGGTTCAGAGGTTTTGATGTCCGGGAGGTGGACACATTTCTCGAACAAATGGCTGATGTCTTCGAATCGTTACAAAGTGAAAATAAACGCTTCCGTAAAGAAATTAAACGGCTTCAACTCGAGGGTCAGGGATATCGGGAGCGCGAGGAGAGTTTTAAGCGTGCGATGCTGAATTCCCAGAAAGTTTTGGAGCAGATGAAGCAAAACGCCAGAAAATCGGCGGAATTGGTTGTTGCTGAAGCAGAGGTTACGGCGGAAAAAATCCTTAATAGGTCGCAAAACCGACTGGCACAGCTTCATGAAGATATTACTGAATTAAAACGGCAACGCATGCAGATCGAAGTTCAGATTCGCTCAGTTATTGAAAGCCATTCCAAACTCCTTGAAATCGGAAAAGAAGACGCCAGTATCAGGGAGGAGGAAGATGACAAACTAAAGCTGTTAAGACATTCTGAATAAACGGATAGAACGATATGGCAAAAATTGATGCGTTTTTTAAATTGATGAATGAGCAGAGTGCCTCAGATCTTCACCTTATATCCGGCCAGCCGCCTGCACTTCGAATAAGGGGTGAAATGGAGAGGATTAAATATAAGGTGATGGAAAATGATGCACTGAAAGCCATGCTCTATGAAATTGCGCCGGAACACAAGATCAAAGAGTTTGAGGAGACAGGAGATATCGATTTCGGATATGAAATACCCGGTATTGCCAGATATCGATCAAATTTCTTTATGCAGAGAAATGGTGTTGGTGCGGTTTTCAGGCAAATTCCTGAAAAAATAATGACCGCCGAACAGCTGGGTCTTCCCAATGTAATATCCAAACTGGCCTCACTCCCCAGAGGTCTGGTTCTGGTAACCGGACCGACCGGAAGCGGCAAATCGACCACCTTGGCCGCAATCATCGATATTGCAAACCGTACCCGAAAGGATCATATAATTACCATTGAAGACCCCATCGAATTTGTTCACAAGAGCCAAAGTTGCATTGTTAACCAACGAGAAGTTGGAATCCATACCAGGTCATTCACCACGGCGTTAAGGGGTGCTTTGCGAGAGGACCCGGACATCATTCTCGTGGGTGAAATGAGGGATCTTGAAACCATATCGCTTGCAATAGAAGCCGCGTCGACCGGTCACCTTGTTTTTGGCACCTTGCATACCATGAGCGCAGCAAAAACCATAGATCGTATCATCGAGGTGTTCCCTGCAGGTGAACAGGCTCAGATTCGTTCGACACTGGCCGACGGAATTCGGTCGGTTATCGCGCAAGTCTTGTTTAAAAGAGCCGATACAAAAGGGCTCTGCGCCGCTCTTGAAATATTGATAGCAACTCCAGCGGCTCGAAATCTTATACGCGAAGGTAAAACCCACCAAATTCCTTCGGTAATTCAGACCGGGAAAAAATACGGCATGCAGCTTTTGGATGATGCTATTATGGAACTGCTTGATAAAGGATGGATCGGGTCTGACGAAGCTTATGCCAAAGCCAATGACAAGGGAAGATTCAGAGAATTTTTAAAGAATCCGCCCACTGACTTTACCGAAGCATGACAATCTTATGAGGATATATTTTGAAAAAACAGGAGATTGATCATATTTTGGCAAGAATGCTGGATGCCTACGACAATGTTTCAGATCTGAATATTACCGTTGGAAAACCATTCCAGGTTGAAACTTCCGGCGAACTTACTTCGGTGGGTATGGACCCACCGTTTCATGAAATTACCCCTTTTCAGGCTGAAATTTTCGCTCTCAATCTTATAAACCAGAACCGACGGCTCACCGAGAACCTCTTGCTTGAGGGGTCATGTGATTCTTCCTATGAACTCCCCGGCAAGGCGCGTTTCAGGATCAACATCTTTTCCCAGCGAGGGAATTATTCCATTGTCTTGCGGAAACTTGCAGCCAAGATTCCTACCTGCCAGGAACTGGGCATCCCAGATTCCTTTTTAGAAATGGCTGAGGAGAAGAACGGCATCATCCTGATCACAGGTGCCACCGGCTGCGGAAAATCTACCTCTCTGGCTGCCATCCTCAACGAGATTAATGATACCAAATCGTTTCATATCGTGACGCTTGAAGATCCGGTGGAATTTGATCATCCGCATAAAAAAGCCACCTTCAACCAGCGGGAGATGGGAGAGGATTTCGACACATTTTCCAGCGGCCTAAGAGCAGCCCTGCGACAGGCTCCAAAAGTGATTCTGGTGGGAGAGATGCGCGACCGGGTAACGTTGGATATCGCTCTCAGTGCTGCCGAAACCGGCCATCTGGTTCTAAGCACCCTCCACACGGTGGATGCCGGGCAGACAATTAACCGTATCCTCGGAATGTTCCCTCCGGAAGAAGAAAGTCAAATACGTACCCGGCTTGCCGACATGGTTCGCTGGATCGTATGCCAGAGGCTGCTGCCCAAGGTCGACGGAGGACGGGTTGCGGCTTTTGAGATCATGCGCACCAGCCTTCGTATCAAAGACACAATCCTGCACGGAGAATCCGAAGGTAAAACTTTTTATGATATCATCCAGGCCGGAAAAGCATTCGGAATGACCACCTTTGACGATTATATCGTAGGATTGTACGATCAGGGTCTCATCACCCAAGAGACAGCCATGGCCTACTGCTCTCGAAAAGGTGAAGTGGGACGCGGCATCGACGCGGTTAAGAGCGCCCGGGGAGAGGCTACGACGGATATTGAGGACCTGAAGGTCGACCATGAATATGGTAAGACCCGGAGAAAATAATCTAATAAGGAAAAATAATGAATGTCGTGTGTCAAAAATGTCTGGCTAAGTTTAAAATTCCGGACGAAAAAATCCCAAAGGGACAGTCCTTTTCGTTAACCTGCCCCCAGTGTGAAAACAAAGTGTTTGTCGATTCCCGCGATCACACACGATCTTCATCCGATAGGATGACCGCTTCATTGTCCAACTCCGATGTGGAAAAAGACAAGGCAATCATTGATGAAGTCGACGCCGGCACTTATGATGCTTCAGACAAACCGTTTGATTTTGTTGAAGAGGGTGTGGAGACAGCCCTTTTGTGCGAACCCGGCTCGGCTGTTCGAGCAAAAATCATAACCGCTTTGTATAACATGGGATATCATACCACGGCACCCCAGCTTCCCAAAGACGCTCTCAAACAAATGCGATTTCACGTTTTCGATATAGTCGTTCTCAAGGATCGCCTTAATATATCCATACGTCGAAACATCTTTGTGGCCCTCGTCACCACCCGATTCAGGACCATGGACAACATGGCGGCCTTTCACAACAGTGTTAACCTGATTATCAATCTTAAGAATATGAACGAAATAGAAAAAATCCTGAGACGCGGGAAAACCGATTATGAGAACTTCTACCGTGTCTACAAGCAGTCCCTTCTTAAAACCGGCAGAATCTAATCGGTGAAATATCCGAAATAATCCGAATTGCTCATGATAAACTATACCTGTGCCGACTATCGGACCGAAATGATCCTCCTGAGTTTCAGGCAGCGGCTCCAGCGCGAAGATCTGAGTGAAGAAGAAAGAAACGATATCATTTTACAGATGAAAAAACTCGAGGCAGAAATGGAGCTTGATTAAATAAAGCTTCTACAAACTGTTGCTGATGATCCGCAACCCTTCCAGGGTTAAGGCCGGCTCAACAACCTCGATCGTTTCAGATACCTGACACATAAGGTCTGCCAGACCGCCTGTGGCGACAATGCGGGGATTCGTGCCCATTTCCATCTTCATCCGCTTTACCATCCCGTCCACCAGGCCTGCATATCCAAAAATAATTCCGGCCTTGATACTGCTCGCGGTATCTTTGCCAATCACACTTTCAGGTGGAACAAAAATTTCAACTCGGGGGAGTCTGGATGCTTTTATGAAAAGTGCTTCGGAAGAAATCATGATTCCGGGGCTGATTGCACCCCCCAGGTATTCCCCTTCCTCGGAAATAGAATCAAACGTTGTTGCCGTGCCAAAATCTATCACGATGAGGCTGGTTTGGAATTTATGAAATGCTGCAACCGCATTGACGATCCTGTCTGCGCCCACTTCAGATGGATTTTTATATCGGATCGGCAATTTTGGAGCGGACCTGGCATCCACCCAATGGGGTGCATGGCCAAGATATTTTCGACAGAACGAATCGAGGATGGTTACCATGGGTGGAACGACGCAGGAAATAACGGTCTTATCGATATCGCCGGAATTGATATTGCTGCCTGCAAATAGGTTGGTAGCAAGTATGTTAAACTCGTCTTCCGTTGTACGTCTTTCCGTACGGATCCGCCAGCTTTGAATCAGATGATCGCCATCGTAAACACCGATGACGGCGTTTGTGTTGCCGACATCAATAACAAGAAGCATATTATAAATTCCTTTTTTCTCGAATAAAGAAGGGACTATGGTTGGTCATAGCAAATATTTAACTGTTTATAATCAATGGCAATTCGAAAAAATAATCACAGGGGTAGGCCCTATGAAGTATTTCGTGCATTTTTTATGGCGTCAATAATTTTTACAGTTATACGTGTATTGGCGACATTGTGGACCCTGACCATATGGGCACCGTTTAAGACGGCAGCGGCAACAGAAGCCTGGCTGCCGGTCTCTATGATGGCCGATTCGGGATCGATATTTTCAACCGATGAATCTTTAAGGATGTTTCGTAAAAAAGCCTTTCTCGAAGTTCCGATCATTATTGGAACTTCCAGAGTTTTAAGTTCCTTCAAGTGCTTAATTAATAAAAGATTATGATCCATGGTTTTTCCGAAACCGATCCCTGGATCGATGATGATTTTTGATCTTGAAATCCCTCGATTTTCAGCGCGAGCCACTGCATTTTCAAGAAACGCTTTGATTTCTGTGATAGGGTCAACATATATGGGTTCCGTCTGCATCGTTTTTGGGGTTCCAAGCATATGCATCAAGATCACAGGAACCCCGTATTCTACCGCGACATCCGCCATTTTCGAATCAAGGCGAAGTGACGATATGTCGTTTATCATTGAGGCCCCGGCGTTAATGGCTTGCCTGGCCACGCCGGCTTTGGTTGTATCGATGGAAATTGGAATCGATATACGGTTTGCGAGCCGCTCGATGACGGGGACAACTCGCCGGATTTCTTCTTCTTCAGACACCGGATCTGAAAATGGTCGCGTGGACTCCCCGCCGATGTCGAGGATGTCGGCACCATCTTCAAAAAGCTTCCGGCCCTGATGGACTGCATCCTCGAATGAAAAAAAATTCCCGCCGTCTGAGAATGAATCCGGCGTTACATTCAATACCCCCATAATACACGTGCGGTGACCGAGAGCCAGACGGTGTTTATCCCATTTAAGGTGATATGTTTTCATAAAAAGATTATGTCAATTTTTAATTCGATCGCTAATCCTTCGGTTCGCGTTGAATCGAGAGCTTTGTTTGCTCCCATAAGACTTCGACGAGTTCCGTCTAGTCGCGTCCGGGTAAAGGAACGCTGGGTGTCAAAAAGGTATGCATGAATTAAAACAGGTGTGAAGCTTGGGGTTAAGACTCCGCCGGATCGCTTTCGGCTTTTTCCTTGGTTTCTGCTTGATCTGTTTCAACCTCTGTTTGGGGCTCTTCAACCACTTCTTCGTCTTTAATAATATTTGGGGAAAATTTGAAATCCGGTTTTATAGAGAGTATGAGCGCATCGAGTTCTTTTCCTAAAACCGTCTCTTTTTCGAGGAGAAGGTCGGCTAAAGCGTGAAGAACATCTAAATTTTCTTCTAAAACGTTTTTAGCGACATTGTAGGTTCTTTTGATCAGCCGACTTATTTCTTCATCAATTTTCCTGGCTGTGTTCTCAGAATAATCCCTATGTTGCGCAATTTCCCGGCCAAGAAAAATATGCTCTTCCTCTTTGGCATATGAAAGCGGGCTCAACACATCACTCATGCCCCAATTGCGTATCATCTTCTGTGCAACATCGGTTGCCTGTTTAATGTCGTTGGAAGCGCCCGTACTAATGCGTTTGAAAACGATTTCTTCGGCCACCCGTCCGCCAAAAGCAATGGATAATTCGTTTTCAAGCTGATCCTTGTATTTAAAATCGCTCTCTTCCGGCAAAAACCATGTGATTCCGGCGGCCCGCCCCCGGGGAATAATGGTTATTTTGTTAACGGCATCTGTTCCGGGGAGAAAGCGGGCGACAAGGGCATGTCCGCCTTCATGATATGCCGTGGTCTTTCTGTCTTCTTCTTTGATGACCTTAGACTTTCGTTCCAGACCCATGTAAACTTTATCTTTGGCGTCTTCCAGGTCCGACATATCAACTTTTTCTTTGTCTCTTTTGGCGGCTAAAAGGGCCGCTTCATTCACAAGGTTCTCCAAATCCGCACCTGAGAACCCGGGTGTTCCTTTTGCCAGTACAACAGGATTGACATCAGGTGCAATCGATGTTTTTTTCATGTGAACTTTAAGGATTTTTTCACGGCCGAGAATATCCGGCAGGGGCACAACCACCTGACGATCAAACCGGCCGGGACGTAAAAGCGCAGGGTCAAGTACATCAGGACGGTTCGTGGCGGATATAAGGATTACACCCTCATTCGATTCAAAGCCGTCCATTTCAACCAGAAGTTGATTTAACGTCTGTTCTCTCTCATCATGACCTCCCCCGAGTCCGGCGCCTCTGTGCCTTCCAACAGCATCGATTTCGTCAATGAAAATTATACAGGGGGCGTTCTTTTTTCCCTGGACAAATAGATCTCTGACACGCGATGCCCCAACACCCACAAACATTTCTACGAAATCTGAACCGCTGATATTAAAGAATGGAACGTCGGCTTCACCTGCAATGGCACGTGCAAGAAGGGTTTTGCCTGTTCCGGGTGATCCCATCAGAAGCACACCTTTTGGTATCCTTCCGCCTAGGCGGGTAAATTTTTTAGGTTCTCTTAAAAACTCGATAATTTCTCCGAGTTCTTCTTTGGCTTCATCAATGCCGGCAACATCCTCAAAAGTGACCTTTGTTGATTTATCAGATTGTAAACGGGCCCGACTTTTGCCAAAAGACATAGCTTTCCCGCCTCCGGATTGCATTTGACGCATAAAAAATATCCATACGCCGATAAGTACAATCATCGGGAACCATGAAACCAGTATTGACATATACCATGGGGAGTCACTTTCAGGTTTAGCGTTAATGGAAACACCCTTTTTCCGGAGGATATTAATGAGATCGCTGTCCTGGGGTGCATATATTTTGAAGCGATTGTGGTTTACATCCGTAACAAAGAGCTGTTGCCCCTGTATAACGACATCAGAAACGCGCTCATTATCGACCATACTAAGAAATTCAGTATAGCTGATATTGGTTTCTGCCATTTGCTGTTGATTGAAAAGGTTATAAAGCATGACCATCATCAGCGTGATGACTATCCATAAAGCCAGATTTTTATAGAAAGGATTCAAAAGACTTAACCCCCTTAAAAGATAATTAATGATACGTTAATATTAATCATCATTATCCATTAGGCAAGAAAAAGTTCCACTTTCAGCACATTTCTGGTTGAAGGCGTCATTTTAACAGATTCATCTGCTCTATGGCCGACAACCCAAATTATTTTCTCTCGGCTCAGCAGAATGGGGCATTTTATCCGTTCATTTCTCGGGACTTTTTTATCAATAAAGAATTTTTTCAACTTTTGCGTTCCGTCCATACCCATTGGCCTAAAAACGTCTCCCGGGCGATAATTCCTTACAACCATCGGAAAACTTAAGGTGTCTTTATCAAAAAAACCGGTGTATTGTCCAAAACAACAATAATCGGGCATGGTTTCGGTGCTCATTTCAGTAAATTCCAAATGTGCGCCGATTTCTTTTATAAATATAGATTCGGGTTTTGCTATTTTGTATTCAAAAACAAACGGTTTGGAATAGCCGGATTTCACATCAAGATTACGTAATGCGCTTTTTTCTCGGGAAATCAATAGAACGTCTCCGCTTCGTCGGATTCTGATGCGATCCGGAAGATCGAGCCTCCCATAAGTCGGTCCTTTTTCCAAAAGGCGTTGCACAACATCTATGTTGACAAAACTAATACGCCGTAAATCCCCTTTTATTATTGAGATTGCTTTTCGTAATATTCGTCGTTGTGCTGCTGAATGCAATCGATCAAGCATTGAGACAGAGAACGTGATGCGATCATCCTGAACGTTTAACACGCTTTTTTCAAAAAGCGGGTGAATCACATCTTCAATCCACTCTTCTTCAGAAAGCATAATCGATGCAAGCTGGTTTAGTGTTTCAGAAATCTTCGGATTATAAGCGGTTTTTAACAACGGAATTAATTTGTGGCGCACTCTGTTCCTTAAATATCTCGTATCCCTGTTGGATGCGTCAGAAACGTATTCCAATCTATTTTGATTTAAAAAATCGATGATTTCGGATCGGCTTGCTTTTATCAACGGCCGGATAATCTTCCCGTCTCTTACTGGCGGTATACCTGAAAGGCCAAGCGGACCGCTTCCTCGGAAAAGATTCATCAAAACAAGTTCTGCATTATCGTCAGAATGATGTCCAAGTGCAATTTTATTGTATCGGTTTGTTTCCGCGACTCTGTTTAAAAAGGTGTATCGAACGCGCCGGGCTGCTTCTTCCAGTGAAAGCCTGTTTTTAATCTTATATTCATGCACATCCTCTTTATCAATATGGAAAGGCAGGCCCAACCGGTCTGAAAGGGTTTCAACAAATGCAGCTTCTTTGTCTGAATCGTTCTGGCGGAGGCAGTGATTTAGATGGGCAATGCCAAGTTTAAGGGAAAAACGTTCGGTCAGTGCACGTAGCACATGAAGAAGGGCGACTGAATCAGGTCCGCCGGATACACCAATGACAACGGAATCTTTTTCTTTCAGCATTCCGTGGACGGTAACGGTCTCCTCGACAATTCGTAATAATTTCTTATTCAAAATTTTGTCCAATACCGGCATGATCCTGTGACTATTAATTACTTGGGTTTTGAAAAAATTGTATAGATTTCAAGAGCTTTAATTATGATACGCTGATTCTTCCCTGTCAATAAAAAACACCGGCAGGGCATAGGCATTTGAATCCCGATTGAGACAGACGCTCCACGACGGCGCATATCTCTTTCCAACCGACAGGAACTTGTGCTTAAGCACCCGATATCTCGCATGCTAGGTGATGCCAATTTGGGTATGATGGGGTATTGGAATCATTAAGAATTCAATTCTTAGAGCGGCGAAGCCACATGGTTATAAAAACGCGACGCGATTTTATAACTTGAAATTTTTTTATTATCGATTATATTCATAGTCATGGTTGTGCTAGGTGGGGAGTTAGCGGTGCCCTATTCCCGAAATCCGCTTCATGCGGGGCTGAATTCCCTCTAAAGGGTTTGAACCTGGGAGCCTATAAGTCATCCTGACCGGCCGCCGCGCAACAGACGGTTACGAACCTCGTCAGGTCCGGAAGGAAGCAGCGATAAGTAATGCAGTCTGTGTCGTGGATCGATCCCGGTCAATTTTTTGGCTTATTATTTTTCAGCAAAGATTCGATAGAGGGTGCACAACCAAATTTTTATCCTTCTCATTTTTTGTGCTGTTCTTGGGCACTCTAAATCCCATAACCTAAAATTCCCATTTCCGGCTTGACAATATTATAGACAGTCTTATTTTTTTAGCAATGTTGTGGTTTTAGTCCGCGTTGTGGTTTTAATCCGCATTTTTTAAAATCTGGCTGGCAAATATTCAAAAAATTAGGAGAAAACAACGGCTGATGGCAAAAAGCAAGAAAATCAAAGCTCATACAAAGGCTGAAGAGACCGTTATTGAAGACAAAATAGATCAAAAGAATGATTCGAACAAAGAGGATAAAGCAGAAACCGTTGACCCTCTCAAAGAGATGGAAGAAAAACTTGAATCCATGGAACAGGAGGCCAAAGAGAATTATGATCGTTTGTTGAGGGCGTCCGCCGAGTTTGAAAATTACAAAAAGCGTGCTGCACGCGAAATGAATGATTTCAGGCAATTTGCCAATGAAAGCTTTGTAAAGGCGATGCTCCCGGTGGTCGACAACTTAGATCGCGCCATCGAATCCTCAAACAATGATAAACTTGCCGACAGCTCGATGGTGGAAGGTGTCAATATGACCCTCAGGGAAATACTCAAAGTCTTTGAGCAATTTGGTGTAAAACCTTTTGGGTCCCTGGGAAAAACCTTTGATCCGAGTTTACATCAGGCGGTCATGCAAGAAGAAACCACAGCACATCCCGAAAACTCTGTAGTTAAGGAGTTACAAAAAGGGTATATGATGCATGACAGGCTCCTTAGGCCTGCCATGGTTGTTGTATCCAAAACAAAAACTACGCCTGAAAACCAAAATGACACAGATCAAGAAGAATAAAATGAAACATAGAAAAAAGACTATCGATAAAAGCTAGGAGGAAAAAAAATGGGTAAAGTCATTGGAATTGATTTGGGCACCACAAATTCCTGTGTGGCAGTCATGGAAGGTAGCGAAGCAAAGGTCATCACAAACCCCGAAGGAGGGCGCACCACCCCTTCCATCGTCGCCGTTTCGGACAGTGGGGAAAGATTGGTCGGTCAAATCGCAAAACGGCAGGCCATTACCAATCCGGAGAACACGGTCTTTGCGGTAAAACGGCTTGTCGGCCGCAAGTATGCTTCAAAAGAAGTACAGGCTGATAAAAACATACTGCCTTACAAAATTGAACAGGCTGAAAATGGTGACGTCCGTATAAGCCTCAGAGGAAAGCCGAACAGCCCGGCGGAAATATCATCGTACATTTTGGCAAACATTAAACATACCGCCGAAGAATATCTCGGCGAGAAAGTAACTGATGCGGTTGTAACAGTGCCTGCCTATTTCAATGACAGCCAGCGACAAGCGACGAAAGACGCCGGAAAGATTGCCGGCCTCAATGTACTCAGGATTATCAATGAACCCACAGCCGCGTCTTTGGCATATGGTCTCGACAAGAAAAAAGAAGAAAAAATCACCGTCTTTGACCTGGGCGGCGGGACCTTCGACGTATCTATTCTTGAAATCGGCGAAGGGGTTTTTGAGGTCAAGGCCACCAACGGCGATACCCATCTTGGCGGTGAAGATTTCGATCTTCGGCTTATCGATTACCTTGCAAGTGAATTTAAAAAAGACCAGGGGATCGACATCAGAAACGACAAGATGGCATTGCAGCGGCTCAAAGAAGCTGCTGAAAAGGCAAAGATGGAACTCTCCACATCCATGGAAACGGATGTTAATCTTCCATTCATAACGGCCGATGCCAGCGGTCCCAAGCATCTTAATATAAAAATTACACGAGCCAAACTTGAAGGACTTATCAGCGATCTTCTTGACAACCTGGAAAAACCTTGCCGAACTGCGCTCAAGGATGCTGGCCTGACACCCAACGAGATTAATGAGGTTATTCTGGTGGGCGGCATGACACGCATGCCGGCGGTTCAGGAACGCGTCAAAAAGATTTTCGGCAAAGAACCCCACAAAGGTGTTAACCCCGATGAGGTCGTCGCCGTCGGAGCTGCCATCCAGGGCGGTGTCCTGAAGGGAGATGTCAAAGATGTTCTCCTTCTCGACGTAACTCCCCTTTCCCTGGGTATCGAAACTCTGGGCGGGGTCATGACACGGCTTATCGAAAAGCCCCTTTCCCTGGGTATCGAAACTCTGGGCGGGGTCATGACACGGCTTATCGAAAAGAATACAACCATTCCGACTAAAAAGAGCCAGATTTTTTCAACGGCGGCAGACAGCCAGCCTGCCGTTTCCATCCATGTGCTCCAAGGCGAACGGGAAATGGCCCCCGGCAACAAGACCCTCGGGCGCTTTGAACTTGTGGGAATACCGCCGGCACCCAGAGGCGTGCCGCAAATTGAGGTCGCTTTCGACATAGATGCCAATGGCATCGTAAATGTTTCTGCAAAAGATACGGCCACTGGAAAAGAACAGTCGATTCAGATAACGGCCTCCAGCGGATTGTCTGAAGAGGAAATCGACAAACTCATAAAAGACGCCGAACTTCATGCTGAAGATGACAAAAAGAAAAGAGAACTGGTCGAAGCCCGTAACTCCGCTGATGCATTGATCTATTCTACGGAAAAATCGATCAAAGATCTGGGCGACAAGATTGATGCTGAAACCAAGAGCAAGGTTGAAACAACCATCGAACCGCTTAAAAAGGCGATGGAAGGAGAGGACGCCGAAGAGATCAAACGGTTGAGCGAGGAGTTGACACAGGCGTCTCACAAACTGGCTGAGGCCATGTACCAGCAGGCTTCCCAGGCAGACGCCCAGGAGCAGGCCGGCGCTGAAGCCGCTGGTCAGGAGCAGCCTGGAGCATCTGCACCTGACGAAGACGTGGTCGATGCCGATTTCGAAGAGGTCAAAGACGACGAAAAAAAATAACAGTTAAGAGCAGTTTACCCTAAAATCCTGCGTGCACTATCGTGCCGCAGGATTTTTTTGTGGTTCAACGACCCCTAAAGGTTAAAAAATAACCAGACGCTGGTTTTTTTAACTTTGACCTTAAAAGATGCTCAAGAATATGCCTTGAAAATCTTCTTTAAATATGTTTCACGTTATTATTTTCATATATATTTAAGGAGATACAAATGCGTATTGTAGATCTGCGATCGGATACACTCACTCAGCCGACCCCTCTCATGCGACAGGCTATGTCGGAGGCGAGCGTCGGAGACGATGTGTTCGGTGAAGACCCGACGGTGAATCTATTAGAAGAAATGGTTGCAAAAAGGCTGGGGAAAGAATCTGCACTGTTTGTGCCCAGTGGAACCATGGCAAACATGGTGAGCCAGATGACGCAATGAGGGCGGGGTAACGAAGTAATTCTTGGCGATCAATCCCATCTTTTTTTCTATGAGCAGGGAGGTTCATCTGCTTTGGGCGGCATACATCCACGCACTGTAGCCAACCAACCTGACGGCAAGATAGCGCTCAACCAAATAGAAGCGGCTATTCGATCGGACGACATTCACTTTCCGACAACACGGCTGATCGTTCTTGAAAACACCCATAACCGATGTAATGGAAGTCCCCTGGATGCTGCTTACATGCATTCCGTGGGAAAGTTGGCCCGCCGTTACGGCCTGAAAGTACATGTTGACGGCGCCCGGCTTTTTAATGCCGCAGTCGCTTTGGGTGTTGAAGCACGGGAACTGGTTGCCGAAGCAGATTCGGTCAATATTTGTATGAGCAAAGGGCTGGCTGCGCCGGTGGGTTCGGTAGTTTCCGGGAGCCGGGCGTTTATTTCAAAAGCTCGACGGGTTCGCAAGGTGTTGGGAGGCGGCATGCGCCAGTCGGGAATACTGGCAGCCGCTGGTATCGTCTCTTTGACGGAAATGGTGGATCGTTTGGAAGATGATCATGAAAACGCCCGGAAATTGGCAGAAGGCTTGGCCGATATCAAAGGTCTGTCAATTGATCCCGATGATGTGAAGACCAATATCGTTTATTTCCAAGCAACGCGCAAAGGGATTACGTCGCGGATCCTATCAGAAAAACTCGGCGACCAGGGCATCCGGGTGCTTCCCACCAGTCTGGATAGCTTAAGAGCCGTCACCCATTATCATGTTACTTCCGATGATATAAATTATACTCTAGATGTATTTCCAAAAGTTTTAAAATAGATTGTAAGGAATAAGGCCATTGCTAAAATTATGTGTTATCGACCCAACCAAAGACAGCGCCGACAAAAGCGCTGTCTTTTTCGTTGGTCGGTCCGGGCGCACCAAAAAGAAGCCCCGCCAACAGGAGTTGGCGGGGCTGTTAAAATTCTTCATGAGAAATACGGGTGAACCCGGTTTTTTCAAGAGCTTGATTCGTTCATTTGCCAGGCATCGGGGATGAAGCTGTAGTATGCCTACCGCGAATCCCTGATAACACAGCAAATGGACGAATCAGGGCTAATGTTTGAAACTCCTCTGTCCGGTATAGACCATTGTCGCGCCGACCTCATTGCAGGCTTCGATGGACTGGTAATCGTTTTCCGATCCCCCGGCATGGATTACCGATGTAATCCCTTCTTTCAATCCGACATCGACACCGTCTCTGAAAGGGAAAAAGGCATCGCTGACCATGGCCGCGCCGATTAGCCCGCCTTTTTCAGCAGCCACCTTATCATCAATCTCCGCTTTTTTATCGTCGTCTTGCAGATCGTTATAAGGCATGCCAGACATTTCGAAGCAGTAACGATCCGCCAGCTTCCGATAGGCTTTGTCTCTGGCAATCTCTGCAACACCGACCCGGTCCTGCTCACCTGTGCCAATGCCGACGGTGACTTGATCTTTAACATAAATAACTGAATTGGATGTAATCCCGGATTCCACAAGCCACCCAAAGAGCATGTCGTTGTATTCCTCATCGGTGGGTTCCCGCTGGATCCGGAAGTGCTTGCCCTTATACTCGCATTCTGCAAGTTTTAGATCCGCCCGGGTGCGGGCTTCGGGAACAAAAGACCACTGGGCGATAATTCCACCGTCAATCAGGCTTTTAAACTCCACACATCGTTGACCCACAAAAGCCTGCAGCCGTTCGATATTGCCGATACTGATCACCCTGAGGTTTTTCTTCTTTGAAAAAACTCCCATTACACCTTCTTCAAAATCAGGCGCAACCACCACTTCGGCATATTGTTGGATAATGGCCTCAGCCGTTGCCCGGTCAACAGCCCGGTTGACTGCGATACACCCTCCAAATGCCGCAATTCTGTCTGCCATGTTCGCCTTTTGATACGCGTCTTCTAAGGTATCAGATCTGGCAACGCCACAGGGATTGTTGTGCTTCACGATGACGACAGTGGGTTTGTCTGGAAAATATCTCAAAATATTTAATGAGTTGTCGGCATCGGTCAGGTTGGTTTTTCCAGGGTGCTTTCCAGACTGTAGCAGCTCGATATCTGAAGCCAGATACTGGCCCGGCTGAATAGATTCGGTTTCCCCAAGGACCAGATTTCCGTTTACCAGTTTGAAAAGCGCCGCTTCCTGGCCCGGATTTTCGCCATATCTCAACCCTTTTTGGATGTTATCGATGGTCCATGATACTTTTTCATAAAAAAGCGTCTGTCTTTTATCCTGGTCCACAAAACTGATCTCCATCTTTGGAGGAAAATGGTCATCCATTATTGTTCGATACATTTTCTTTAAATCTTCAGCCATTGCTTTCTCCTTTAATTTAGATAGATCATGCCTGTTTTTTTAATCCTTATAACATTCCTTCACATCCTCAAA
>JAFCZV010000175.1 GCA_019314155.1 Deltaproteobacteria bacterium | reverse complement strand
GTTTCTCCTTGTTTGAAAGTGATTATACGGATCTGGAGATCATTACCATTGTAGTGTTATCCGTTCTTAAATTCCATAGGTTATCGTACCAGAAAACTAAATATCATCCAAGTAACGATACATTGAGAGTATCGCACGAAAAACGGACCGCTAAAATCTTTTGGTTTCTTGCCAGTCTATCAACCTGAATCAACTCTAACTTTTTTACATATATCATAAAAAAGAAAAGAGCAAACCTTGTGAAACAGGTTTGCTCTCTACCCTGATGACATTTTGGTCTGTTTGAACGTAATGTTCAAGTCAGGATCAATATCATTGGTTAAAATCTGCTACATCAGCAAACTCCTATTTGAAATCCATCACTATCCATAGGTTTACTGGCCTGGACGCAGAGGATCAGGCAAGACTGGTGATGGTCCCCAGAGTTCGATGCTCACGTTGGTTGCAAAAGCAAGCATCTCATTCCGGAGCCCTTGCCATTCCGCACTCTCGGTATAGTTTGCCCAGTCAGATAGGCTCTTCCACACAGATGTTGCTCGAACTTGAGGATTGCCTAAAACGTTGCGGTTAGCGCGAAATTCTATAAGTCCAGGAGATTGAAGCACCAAGCCAGTTGCCTTCTTTGCCCATTCTTGGTAGGCTTGCAGGTCAATTCCCGGCACAAGATCGTAAATCATGTTCATTTCTATCATCGGATTCACCTCCTTTCGGTTATGAAAGTTTCCCATTATCCTTTAAAGGGTGATTATAAAAAAGGATTTTCGATTAGATGTAGTAGCACTAATGAAGCCCGAATCACGCACGAGATCATCAGAACAATAGATTAATGAAGCCCGAATCACGCACGAGATCATCAGAACAATAGATGTTTCACAATGGAAATCGATTCGAGAGGAGTACAGATTTCAAAAGAGAACCTATATTAATTCAATATAATAAGGGAGTTTGCATGTCAAATGATAAATTCTTTAACATTTCATATGGTTGGGTGTCACATTGTGGCATAAAAGCTGGGATGAATTGATTAAAAAGAGAGATAAGCTTGATTAGAGATAGCTTGCCACTGTACGACATAAAGTCGCGAGATATTCGGCGTCAGTTCAAATGACTGGTTCGCACTTATGATATTTTATCAACATTAATTTTAAGTGCCCTGGCAAATCGTTTTGCCATTGATGGGGAAAGCCTGCGTTTTCCTCTTTCATAATCGCTAACCATATTTTGACGCACACCAAGTTTTTTAGCAACTTGCGCTTGTGTCAAACCAGCCTTAAGACGAGCTCCTGCAAGTAAATTTCCAATTCTGTTGGACTGCATCTCTTTCCAAAAATCAGTCTCCTCAATAGATACGCTGTCCGTTCTTTCAGAAGTAAGTATGCTTACCTCATATTTTTTCTTTATCCACTCAATAACTTCTTCAACATTTTCACCCTGTAACGATATTTCAATACGGGGCTTTTTCACGAGAGCCAACATAATACACCTCGATCTCTATCTCACCTTTCTGACAAATCCAACATGCCACATAACTATATGTCAGGTGACAATGATATTTGCCCTTGCCGAGGGGAGAAAAATTATTCCAATGTTTTTGAATTGGTCCATCTGATTTTAAATCCTCAATAAGCAAAAATAAAAGTTTCTTTACATTTTGGGGCAGTTTCATCAGACCTCGAGCCACCTTCTTTTTAACTTTTACTTTATAGCTCATGAGCTTATGGGTTATATTATAACTATAATTGGTAATATTCAAGTGTTTTTTGAGTGCGAACGTGAGTAAGCAGAAAAAATTCTGCCAAGTTCAATATATATCTTAAACTGATCGGTTCCAGGTTCCCCGTTAAACTGCCCGACGGAACCCCGATAACGGGATTTCCGCTACGCTCCAACAGGCAGGGTTAAAGCCCACCACACAGACGGCGGATAAAGATTCAAGGGTTACAACCGATTGAGACTGCTCAAAATATTATTAAAATCCGGAATGCCTGCCATAACCTATTGGGTGGAACGGTTTTGAAACTACGATGAAGCCAGTATCACATTGATGCGAGTTGTTTGAGGTTTTTCCAACCCAGAACGTTGAACCCTGAACCGCTCAACCTAACTATGTTAAATCGCAGAACAATTGTGAAAGTATTTTACAGAATTCTGATTTGTGTAAATCTTTATTGTTTTGTCAGATAGGATCACCGCATATCAAAGACGGCATAAAAACAATGATGGTTTTTTTGGTGAAAGATAGGTATGAAAAATACGTGTTGACCTGAATGTCTTGATCAGAAATCAGAGGTCGGAAGCAGGACGATGGATGAAGGAAGATGGACGAAAGGTCGATTTTATCCCATTTTTTACCAGCATTGTTTCTTATCCCCGATATAATCTATCCAGCACGGCATGAAAGTATCCGAAAATTGATACTTTCCCTCGGTGGTTTTATAGAGTATTCCTTTTTTAACAAGAGAATCCAGGGATGCTTTTATGGAAGATGAAGGACCGATACCGTAGGTAAGTTGAAAATCCTTTGAAAAGGGTTTGGAGTCATCCTCGGCGCTCAGGGCCATCAACAGTTTTTTTTGCTGTTGCGATACGGACCGCCACACCAATTCGTAATGCGGTGAGTCTTGCTGCGCAATGATCATCGGAAGCTGATCAATCAGTTCCGGCACGACCACTCTGTTTTCGCGAGCAATTTCCCACATGTTATGGCAAAGTCTCTGAATATTGTGCGGTATATCATTGCCCAGATCGAATAGCTTTTGCAAATCATTTCGATCTGCCGTATAGTCTCCTTTGCCTAACCAGTCCATGATAAAATCGGTATACCGGTTTCTTTCGATGTGACCGAGTCCCATAATCCGTCCCAATTTGTAGAATGCCCGCTTTCGATCCTTTACCATGGAAAGCATCACCGATTCTTCCGAACCTGAAAAAATATACCCGATGTGCTCATGCTGTTGGACTTCCGAACGCAGCGCCTTTTCAAGACCTTGACCGTTAAACTTTGTGAGATCCGAAAATTCATCGATAATAACGACCAATTTCCGGTTTTGCTGCGCTGCAAGACGATTTGCATTATTCATGCCTTCGATCAGCGCGGACAGTGACGCCTTCTCCTGAACAGCAACCTCAACCCCGGCACTCATCGAGCCGTTGAGTCCAACTGATATCTTTGGCCGAAGTAGACGAAGACTTGAAAAAATTTTGATCAATTTATCAGTATTTGTCTCAAGGGCTTTAGTCGTGCGATGTGTATAAGCTTCAGCCAAATTTCCAAGGCCGGGATAAGCATTGAGATCGATGTATGCAGAAGCTATTCCGATTTCGTCGAGTCTGTCCATCAAGTTAAAGAGAAGACAGGTTTTTCCGTATCGTCTTGGAGAAATCAGAAAAATTCTGCTCAAATTGATCATTTCACGAGAGAGTTCATCCAGTTCTTGCTTTCGGTCTGCGAAAAATGGTCCGCGGACAATTCCACCGAATTTAAACGGGTTTTCCATGTTGATCCACCTTTTGCGTTATTAACGATTCGTCAAATTACGGTTCGGTATTAACGTATACCATAATATATTAATATGTCAATATAATTTTTTATAACCGGAGCGAATCGACACCTTCAATCAACAATCATAAATCATCAATTCAGAGAACAGAGCGATCCTCAAACCTAATGCCGCCGTTCCGAAGGATTCCGAATTCCTGCAGAAAGGCGACAGTCGGAGGTCAGGGGCTGAGAGCAGAGGGCAGAAGTCAGAGGGCAGAAGTCAGAGAGCAGAGGTCTGGGTTCAAGTGATCCTCCACAAAACAGGCGGACAAGAATGCTTAAAACAAAAAAATGACCAATCTTGGAAAATGCGTGGAATTGAAGTGATAATCAGCCCCATTTCTTTCCAAGTTCATCAAGACTTGCTTTCCCAAGATCATCGGGAAGCACTATTTGACCCTTCACGTTGTTTTTGAGCGTCTCAATTTTTTCATTCGATTGTATTTTCATGGTGTCCCTCCTTTGATTTGTGAAAATTATAAAAACCCTGACTTTAAAATTTTCGTTTCACTGGGGACAAACTTTTATAATTCTCCCGTTAAGTCAGCTTTAACATCTCTTAAAAATGTGTATAAACCTGACGAAGTCAAGAAATGAGTGTCACATTGTGGTAGTTTTGTTGGGGGATGAAGATAGGATCGACGTATATCAAAGACGGTATAACAAACAATGGTGGTTTTTTCGGAGAGAAGTAGATACCCACGGCCTAACGCCCCTGGCCCTCTGCTAATTTGGATCGGTATAAAAAAAGGGCTATTTTTTAACGGTCGTTTGGCTATTGACGGGAAGAAGAACGGTAAACAGGCTTCCTTTTCCAAAGGTGCTTTCCACACTGATAAACCCGCCCATGGAATCTAAAAGCCCTTTTACGATGGGCAGACCAAGACCGGTCCCGGTAATGTATCTGGTCTTTTCGTCCTGGACCCGGTAAAATCTTTCAAAAATCTTGTCCAGGTATTTATCCGCGATTCCGAATCCATTATCCCTAACGGTTACACGGACATTGATTCCCGCCATTTCGATTGCTACCTTTATTTCCCCGCCATCCTGGGTGTAGTTGATGGCATTGGTGATAAGGTTTCCGAAGATACTTTCCAGGGCAATGGGATCTGCGGTGAGGACGGGGAGGGGATCTTCCGGAAGGTCGAGTGTAAGGGACTGGGTCTTTTTCTTTGAGGAGGTTCCAAGAAAATCCACTATATTTTCAAGAAGCTCTTCGAGCCGGACAGGTTGGGGTTCCTGGCAAATAATTCCTTCTTCGATGCGCGACAGATCGAGCAGGTCTCCAATAAGTGAAATTAACCCCCGGGTCTTTTCCCTGGCACGGGCCAGTATGTGCTGATCTTGTGCAAAGTCATCACCAACCATGTCTCTGATTACCAGTGCCAGCTGTTCGTGGATGGTCGAAAGCGGTGAGCGCAATTCGTGAGAAACCTTTGCCACGAATTCCGATTTAAGCTGATCCAAAAGCTTCATGGCGGTTATATCCACAATATTTAAAACCGCCCCAAGACACTCTTTTCTCTCGCCTAAAACCGGCTGGCCGCTGGCCAGAAAATGTTTTTCATCTGATAAAGAAAACTCATAATCAGGGATATCATCAAAGTCCACATGTTTCCCCTGGGATATTTCCATTACAAGATTACAGAGTTTTTTGTCCGGCAGGTAGTCCTCTATACGACTGCCGGCGTTCAAATCGGGATTCAGACCGAGAAGTTGCCTGAAGGCCGGGTTCATCAAAACCACCCGTCCTTTGGGATCGGTTACCACAACACCGCTGGGGAAAGATTCGATAATGGTACGAATGCGGCTTTTCTCCGTATCCAGATCAGACAAGGTCCTTTGTCTTTTACGTTCCAGTTCTTCAGCATCACGGGTGAGGCGAATTTTCTCCCAGGCACGACTGACGACTATGCGGAGCTGATCCGGATCAAAGGGTTTGGCGATAAAATCGTAGGCCCCCTGTTTCATGGCCTCGATGGCTGTTTCTACGGTAGCATATCCCGTAATTACTATGACTTGAATTTTTTTGTATTTGGCACTAATTCGACTGAGAACCTCCAGACCGTCCATGCCCGGCATTTTCAAATCGAGTAGAACAATGTCGACGTTTTCTTTTGCCAAAACACTCAGCGCTTCATCCCCGCGGGACGCCTTTAGAACCCGAAGACCTACCCGGGTGAGAATCCGCTCGGAGGCATCCCGGATATCCTGTTCATCATCCACGACCAATGCTGTTGCTTCAGGTGTTATCTCCACTTTAATCTCCTTCGAGGTCCTTGGCCGCAATGGGAAGCTCAATAAAAAGTTTTGTTCCCTCGTCCGGTTTACTTTCAGCTTTGATATGGCCGCCGTGATTTTCAACGATTCTGTAGGCCAGACTGAGGCCCAGACCGGTCCCTTTCCCCTCTTCCTTGGTGGTAAAGAACGGTTCAAATATATGGGGAAGAATATCTTCAGGTATTCCCGGACCGGTATCGGATATCTCTATGCAGGCCCGATCGGTATCGGAAAGCAGACGGCTCTTTATCGTAAGCTTCCCTTTGCCTACCATGGCCTGTGCTGCATTGAGAATTATATTCATGAATAGATGATTCAACTGCTGAATGTCGCCATAAACAGGAGGAAGGGAAGCATCCAGGTCTTTTACGATATCTATATTCTGGAACAGGGTCTGGCTTTCGAGGAGAAAGAGGGTGCGGGTAAGGGCCCGGTTGACATCACTGGGCCGCATTAAATGACGGGTCTGTCGGGTGAATTCCAGCAATTCTCTGACCGTGTCCCGGCATCTGTTGGCGTCTTTCAGGATGCGGTTTAAATCTTCTTTTGCACCGTCCTCCAGGTCGTATTCTTCCATGATCAGCTTGGTAAACAGCGTAATCCCTCCCAAAGGATTGTTTAACTGGTGCGCCACGCCTGCAGCCAGTTTGCCTAAAGAAGCCATCTTTTCCGACTGAAGAAGCTGAATCTGAGTCTTTTCAAGTTCCTCTTTCATTCGGAGTTGCTCGCGCAGATCGTGAAAAAAACCGATGGTAGCCACCTCCTGCCCGTTTTCATAAACAATGGCTGCATTGAGTGAGATTGGAACAATTTCACCATTTTTACTGATGACGTCTACCAGATAAGATCTCAGTTTTCCCTTGCCGCCGTAATCCTCGCTTCTGAGGTCCTGCATGACCTCAAATGCGTTTTTTTCGGGGTAAATATCCCTAACCTTCACGTTATTGAGTGCTTCATCTATGGTATAGCCGAAAACCTTGGCAGCGGCTTCATTGAAAATGAGGATCTTTCCTTCCATGTCCGAAGCAATAACACCGTCGACAGCACTAAAAATTAGATTCCGCAAAAAAGCATTGGTGCGTTGTAGTTTTTCTTCAAGACCCCCTCTGGTGGGGATGTTAAAATCCATGCTTACATAGGCTTCGATATCATCTCCGGAATAGATCGGATAGGCATAATAACACGGCATTTCATCCATATCCAATGTATCTTCCGGCTTAGGCATTAAAGTGGGTTTGCCATCTTTAATAGTCTCCTTTACCGCACAATTCTGACATGGAGAGGATCGATCATAGAAGAGTTCATGACAGCATTTACCGATAATTTCAGCTTCGGTTATCTCATCGGGCCGGCAGTTTGCAGCCAGGATTTTAAATTCATGCGAAACCACAATGAACCTTCGTTTGAAAGCCCCAATCGCCTTGAGCAAATATTCCTTTTCAATATTTTTGTCCATGACACGTCCCATATAAACGGTAAAATCTTCAGCCGGTTCGCTTCTCTGGAGAATGGACGTTCTAAGAAACCATCCAAATTAATCAGTCAAATCGCCAAGTTGAGTTTTATTAAATATACACGCAATCAACCATAACCTTCATCAGAAGTCAACCGCCTATTTTCAATTCACCCAGGGCTGGAAAATCATTTCTTCAAAGGTTGAGCATCTCTGAAAATCTTCAGCTCCGCCCGTGGCAATTCTCATGTCGCCCCATTTGACAACCGCTTAAAAATGCTACACTGTAGTATTGTTGTCAACGGATAGATGCTTTGAAACCGAATCAATGTATCTTAATATGTAAAAAAGAAAGGAGAATCAGCCATGATAAAAAGAATCGAAGTGTTTAAGGAAAGCGGTTTTGGCGATAAGGCAATGAAAAGATTGTTGGTTCATGACTCCCCTTATTTTAAGGTTCTGAATTTCAATTTTAAGGCCGGTCAGGAGCTGCCCATCCATTCCCATGATATCGAAGGCCAGCTCAGTATCGTGGTCCTTGAAGGCGACGGTGTTTTTCTGGGGAAAGACGAGAGTGAATTTCCTGCTCATCCGGGAGATGTTCTGATTTCAGACATCAGCGAACCCCACGGCATCCGGGCAACAAGCCAAATGCGCGTGCTGGTGACCATCGCGCCGCCTATTTAGTTTCCATCCATAAACAGCATCTTTTGGCCCAGGGCTGCGTTTTTCGCTTTTTTGAAATCCTCAGAATAGCTCGCGCCGCCTATTTAAATATTGACGAATATGCCACAGTGTAGCATATTTTAAAGAATTGTAGTGCTTTCATGATAAATTCATCCGAAATTCCAGCTTATTAGAGTCAGGAGGATGCATGGAGAAAAAAATAAAACCAGATAGCAAAATGGTAAAAAAGGAGACCATGTGGATGGTCGCTTCCATTGCTCTGGTGGTTGGCTTCTTAGGGGGTGTCGTTTTCGGCGTTTATAAGTCAGGAACCGGCACATCGGTGCAGGAATCGATGCTTTCCCAGCCGGCTGAAAAAGAGCAGGGTGCTTCAGTTGAAAGCACTGCCCAAATTTTCGAGCTTGAAAAAAGGACCTCCGAAAGCCCTGATAATGTTGCGGCATGGATAGATCTTGGGCATATAATAAAGCCCTGGAGCTGAACCCCGACAATGCCGATGTTATGAACGATTTGGGTGTAATGTATCGCCGGAACGGACAACCGAAGAAAGCCATTGAGGCATTTGATAAAGCAATAAAGATCGACCCCGGCCATGAAACCGTTCGGTTTAATAAAGGCATCGTTCTTATGCATGACTTAAACGACCTGGAAGGCACCATTCAAGCATGGGAAGAACTCGTCAAAATAAATCCTGCTGCAATATCGCCAACCGGGCAACCGGTGGAAAATTTGGTGGAAAATTTGAAAATAAGCATGAAACAGTAGCGGTTCAACCACTTACATCTGTTTGTTCATATTTTTTTTGGGGGAATTGAGTATGCCCATAATGAGAAAACTGGTCTTTGTTTTAATGATTTTTATGCCTGTTACCTGCTGGAGTGCGAATCTATATTACGCCCTCGATGTTCATATAAATCCTGCTGAACGGAAAATCACGGGGACCGGACGCCTTAAAACGGATACCCCCATGAGCATCGGTCTGTCCGTTCGGAACCTCCGGGAATTGAAGATCGACGGCAATGACGTCCCCCGTGCCGTTGATGAAAACATCAAGCTGGAGATGACGAGCGGCAAAGAAATAATGATCAGCTATGAATCCATATTTCCTGAAAAGGGAATTAATTTTGTCGATGAAAACAATGTGGTTTTAATCGACAATTGGTATCCCCAACCGGATGATCTTGTTGAATACGCACTCTCCGTAACGCTACCGGAAAATTTTATTGCCGTCTCAGAATCTGAATCCGTGATCGTGCAAAAACATGGCAAAACAGAAACCTTTGCGTTTCAGTTTGATTACCCGCTGGACAGTTTGCATCTGGCGGCTTCCACCCGCTATATTTTAAAAAAAGACCGTTACAACGATATTGTTCTTGAAGCTTATTTTTTCAAAGAAGATGCTCATCTTGCAGATGCTTATCTTGACTATACAAAAAAATATCTGGCCATGTACGAAAAGATGCTCACCCCCTATCCATATAAACGTTTTGCAATTGTTGAAAATATTTTGCCCACAGGCAATTAAATGCCCACTTTTACCCTTCCGGGCAGCCGGGTGGTAAATTTACCGTTTATCGTCCAAACCTCTCTGGGACACG
>JAFCZV010000174.1 GCA_019314155.1 Deltaproteobacteria bacterium | reverse complement strand
GTCAAGATATTCAATTTTTCCTTTTTGCCTATAAGCCATTTTAACACCATCCGGCGAGTGACTATTGTATACCGTGCCGCACAGCGAGCTTTTCAAACATTATCACCAGTCCGGTACCCAGAATATAGATGGATTCAATGTTTAGATTCTCTTCGGCAGTTGCATCGAAAAAAATGTTGAGGCTCGATTCGAGTCCGTCTTCGGGCTTCCAGTAACAAATCAGAAGCGGCACCTTCGGCAGCGGGTGTAACATCAGTGAAATGTCGGCGTTGTAATGTTTTTCCACCTGCTTGCCGTTGAAAAGGTGAATCATGTCTTCAAAAAGATCTGTATAGGTGTCCGCTACTTTTTTTAAGGGTTTTTCGCATCGTTGTCCAAAAAGCCGATACCATCTCTTCCCGCCCTCCAGCTCCCGGAATGGAATCCATTTCCCTGAAACAGGGACTCCTGCACCATCAATGATGTAGTTGAGTACGGGCACCGTTATCCATGAATGAACATGGATGTCGGTTGTAATGTTACCATTTGTATCAACGCTGAAGTCTTTTCCGAGACACTTGATCGTCAATTTATCGTCAGAAAACCGGGCTCCCAATCTCCAGGCTAATGAACGAAGGTCCAGAGTGGCAATTTTTCCTTTCAACTTTTCCATGGCCTGTTCCCGCTCCTGCACAAGGGTCATATGATTGGCGGCCGGTCCGCCATGCTTCTCGATAATCTCTCGCTCCAGATGCGGGCACTCGTCGAGCTGTTTTTCACCCTGAAACACGGCGGCAGCAAATGCCAGGCATGTTTGCTTGTTACATTTTCTACAATTCGATTTGTCGAGCAGTTTGAAGATTTCCATGGTATTTTTAAATTGAACCATGCGGTGATTCTCCTTTTTTCCCGTCTATCCAAAAGTCGGAATATGTTTTGATAAACATCTTTTTTTATGCCAATTTTAATACTATAAACCGGATGTGTGCGCCGTCGACCGATGCGGATTACCTATATCTAAAAATCCAAAAAAAATCAAAAGAGAAAGTCCGGCAACCAAAGGAGGCCACAATGCCTATCAAGGTGTTAATAAAACGACGATTCAAGGATGGGTATGTTAACGAAATCAACAAGGTGATTAAAGAGATTCGTTTTGGGGCTATGGACCAGGAAGGGTACATAACCGCTGAGACCATGTGGGACCATGAAGATCCCTTTCGAGTTGTGATCGTATCAAACTGGCGAGGCATAGAACATTGGAATAAATGGAAAAACAGCGATTTGCGGAAATCCATCGAACAAAAACTCGAAAAATTCCTTGATGGCGATACGGAATATGAAATATTTGATCTTGGCGTGAATCCCCCCTTAGAAAAGCTGAAAAACAGACCCTGAAGACCCGAAGGGGTATATGAGCTCTGCTAATGAGCGGCTGCCGTTTGTTCATTTATCAGATTTTACCTCGATCGATGGGATGCGCAAAACGCAATTCAATCGGGCAAGCGGTTGCACTTCAAGATGGTTGCTCAAGGGTTTGTTTGGAATAGATTTTTCGAATTTGAACAGATTGCTGATCGAGGTTTGTCAGGCCGTATTCATCGGCCCAAAGCATGGCTTCCAAGAATTCCTGTACAGAAATCCTTCGATCGATTTCAGGGTATTCCAAGGCTTTATGTTCCGGATAATATTGATGCATGATATTTACATAGGTTGATCTCGGGAGATTTTCAGCGACCCATCTAATGAATTTTTCTGTACCGGCTTCATTGTTTGGCATTACCAGGTGCCGGATCATCAACCCATGGACAGCGATTCCCTGGTTATCGATCCGGTGTTCTCCCACCTGCCGATGCATTTCCATTACCGCTTTTTGTGCCTTTGCAGGATAGTCTGGCGCCACGGATAAATATTTCGACGCTTTATCCGAATCCATATATTTCATGTCCGGCAAATAAATATCTACAATGCCATCTAAAAGCTTCAATATTTCGAGTCTCTCGTAGCCGCTGGTGTTGTAAACCAGAGGGAGATGAAGCCCTTTCTTAAAAGCAATCCGGGTTGCATTGAGGATGTTCGGCATGACGTGGGTGGGTGTTACCAAGTTAATGTTGTGGCAGCCGAGGTTCTGGAGGTGGATCATCATATCTGCCAAATACGCGTCATGGACTGCTTTCCCATATCCTTGAATGGAGATCGGCCAGTTCTGACAAAAGACACAACGGAGATTACAGTTGGAAAAAAAGACGGTTCCCGACCCTCTTTTGCCCACCAGCGATATCTCTTCACCGAAATGTGGGTTTGCCGCGTATACCATAAGTTTGGCCGAAGCTCGGCAAAACCCTTGTTCGCCAGTCTGCCGATTGGCGCCGCACATTCGCGGACAAAGCTCGCAGTGTTCGAAAATTGAATAGGCTTTCTCGACTCTCTGCGCCAATTTCCCTTGCGCCTCGAGCTTTGCATATGAAGGATGCCCTGGTTCTCTTTTTTTATTCAGCGCAAACAGAGAATCGTTACCGAAAAAGAGCGCACCGCCGAATATGAACGATTTTTTTATGAATTTACGCCGTGTTAATTCCATCCTAATCTCGTTTTTTGGGAGGCGGCAGGGTCAGTTTGAATATCACCGCAACGGTCATAACGATGATGCCCAAAAGGCCCAGCCAGCGGACGGTTTCCAGATTGGCGGTATCGGCGGGACGGTGCCGCAGCTGAAGCATCGACCGGTTACACCTTCAGGCAAAACATGGTATGTGTGTCTCTGATACCGTCTATTGTTCTGACGCTGTCGTACGTCAGGGAGAGCATGCTTTCATCGTCAGGTGCATGGGCCTCTGCCACCACATCATAACGGCCCGCGGCCAGATAAACATTATCTATCCCTTTGATTTTTTTAACGTTACCGGCAACCTCACGATCCCTACCCGGATCCGCGGTGATGAGAATAATTGCCTTTGCCATGATGTTACCTCCTTTTTAAGCTCGCCCTTATGGGCTTCTGGATGTGGATACTGGTTGGTTATTTCCGCCTATTATTTCTCTATGCAAAAAACCGATGCCATGATCGGTGAAATTTTGGTTACAATAAAATTAAATCGTAAGAAGGACCCATGGAGAAAGAACTCAACAGAACAAGAAATGATTCAAAAAAAGCGGTTAGATTAAGATCAGCGATCAAAAAGAGGATCAACGGTATTTAAGATATAATAAGGATGTTTGCCTGTCAAATGAAATGCGGCGAAAGAAAATGGCCGGACAAGATTGAGGTTGGAAAAAGCCATTTGAACATTTATTGAAAACCACGATCTGGTTTGCCCCCATTTTGAGGTATTGACATGCAACGGCATTTCCACGGTTTTCTATGGGGATCTTGACAGTAAAGAATCCGGGCTCTGAGGTCCCGTTTACAGGACCAAATAAACAGTTGCCATAAAGGATTAACCTTGGTAGCAGAAAAATGGCGATTTAAATGATCACCGTCCCCGTAGTCTATGATTTAATTGATCGTCAGAATATTGTTGGAAACAACGTACGTTAAATGGAGTATTGAACCATGACCAAATCCGATTTTAAATTTTGCTTCCCCTTTCGTGTTCGCTATGCCGAGACAGATGCTCAGGGCATCGTCTTCTTTGCCCATTACTTGACCTATTTCGACACGGCGATCAACGAATATCTTCGGGATCTTCCCCACAATTATATTGAACATGTACAACAAACAGGAACGGACTTCCATGTGGTCAAGGTTACCGTCGAATTCTACGCCCCGAGTCATTTTGACGACGAAATCGAAGTTTACGTCCGAACAGGACGAATCGGCAGATCCAGCCTAACTTTTTTTATTGAAATATTCCCGAAAAACGGTGAAACAACCTTGGTTAAAGGCGAGGTTGTATGGGTGAATACCGATCAGAAAACTCACAAATCAGTGCCGTTGCCCGAAGCGTTGGTTGTCAAGCTGAGGAACAAGGAAGGCGGCGGAATTTAAAAACAAAATGAAGGGCACCCCATCATTCTTCTGTCGAACATCCCGTGTATATTCCCAATAACCGTATGGAGTGTAACCGACTATTTTTGAGACAGCTTCTAACTTTTTTTCAAGCTGTAGCCGATAATTCCCACCACGATCAATATAATTCCGACAACGCCGGTTACCTGAGGCAATGCACCATTTAACAGCAGTATTTCACCCGCCAGGGAAAACACAATTCCACCGGATTGAGTAGCATCAACCCCTGATATGACGTAGGGAGATTTTGATGAGTTTCTTGCTTTATAAAATATTGAAGTCCCAATAATGCCCGACGATACGGCAACAATGAATGTGTTTATGAGTTGGTTTTTGAGTGGCGGCGGCGGTGCAACCCATAGCAGTAACAGCGCCCAAAAAGGCATTGACCCTATGGTCATAAGCAGAACACATGTCGGCGCATCGTGTAAAATTGGGGAGTCAATATGGGGTATCAATGAATGATTGCCATGTTTAGCAAAATTTAAAAGCTGATTTCCAATGGGAAATGCAAACGCGGCAATGACAACGGGGATCACACCATAAACGATATATTTTACAGCAAATTCACCTTCTTTGTTAAATTGGATTAGAAAAATACCGATGAAGATGAGAACAGAAAAATAAACACCATGGCGGGGGACTTTTTCTTTAAAAAAAAGAAGAACGATGGGCGTTGCAATAACGGTAATCTGCCATGTTCCGGCGATAATCCACCCGGGTGCATGATCCGCCGCATAGCAAAGAAAACTGTAAAACATGCCGAACCCGATACTTCCAGCCAACAGCCAAAACTTAAAGTGCCTTATAAATATTTTTATTACATCCCGCAAATGCGCCACACCTTTATTCATGCCGATTAAAATAATAAGCAGAAGCAACATATAAACATACCGTAACGAAGATGACCAAACCCAATGGCCGCCGGATAAACTCATGGCGCGATTTAGAATAAATGTTGCACTAAAAAAAGCTGAGGATAAAAGGCCGAGTAAAATAAGCTTGATCATTAGATATCAATCCAACTGTCTTAAACCTAAAATTTGTTCTCATCCAATT
>JAFCZV010000173.1 GCA_019314155.1 Deltaproteobacteria bacterium | reverse complement strand
ATGTAATCTTCAATGGAGGAAGCGGCCCGCGTACCCTGGCCGATGGCCAGAGAGACCGTTTCCAGACCGGCCACGGCATCTCCGCCGGCAAAGACACCTTCCATACTGGTCATTAAATGTTCGTTGGCATACATCCATTGATTGTCTACCGATTGAACATCGATCCCGTCATAATCGACCGCCTGTCCCGTGGCCATAATGACCGTATCCGCAGGAATAAACGCCTCTGAACCGGCAATGGGTACCGGCCTGGCCCGGCCGCTGGCATCAGGCTCTTTTAACTCCATTTGCACAGATAAAATACCCACAACCCGGCCTTCATCTGCAATGAATTTAACCGGATTAGTGTGATAACGAAACATGATGCGCTCTTCCATGGCCTCATCAATCTCGGCTGTAATTGCAGGCATTTCCGTACGGGTTCGACGATAAACCACGCTCACGTTTGCCCCCAGCCGTTTGGCGACACGGGCGCAGTCCATTGCTGTATTGCCGCCGCCGATCACTACCACGTCACTGCCGATTTCCATCCATTTGCCGCTGTTGACCTGTTTTAGAAAATCCACACCCGTATAAATATTCTCCGCCTCCTTGCCGGGAACATTTATAGAGGTCCCTATCTGGGCGCCAATCCCCAAAAATATCGCATTGTATTCCCGGATTAATTGATCCAGGGGGATGTTGACCCCCACTTTGACATTGCACTCCAGCTCGATACCCAATCGGAGTATATTATCAATTTCTTGTTGAAGGATGTAATTGGGCAGACGATAGGGTGGGATACCATACCGCATCATACCGCCCGGCTCACTGTTGGCCTCAAATATTTTTACCTTAAAACCTCTTTTGGCCAGATGAAACGCACACGAAAGCCCTGCCGGGCCTGAACCGATCACCGCGATTTTCTCTTTGCGCCCGGCCACAAGTTTCTTGTGTTCCAGATTATTCTCAAGTCTTTTGGCCAGATGAAACGCACACGAAAGCCCTGCCGGGCCTGAACCGATCACCGCGATTTTCTCTTTGCGCCCGGCCACAAGTTTCTTGTGTTCCAGATTATTCTCAAGACCGTAATCGCCAACACAACGCTCACTGCTGTTAATGGCCACAGACGAATCAAAGTCCCGGCGGTTACACCCTGCTTCACAGGGATGCGGGCAGACACGGCCGCATGTTGCAGGCAGCGGATTGGTGCGTGTCAGAACATGCCAGGCTTGCTCATAATCTTCCTTTTCTGCGAGAACTCTCAAGAATCCGCGAATGTCATTTCCTGCCGGACAGCTATTGGTACAAGGTGGGGTCTGCATGATGTTTACAGGCATCAGTGTACGCCATGAGCCAGTTTTATACGGAACCACTTGGTTTAAATCGATGACCAATCCTAAAGGTAGTTTTTCCATTATAAATTAAACCTCTCTATGTTTTGGTTGGCGATTTTCTGAATTTCAGCCACTTCCGGTGTGGGTTCGCCCTTTTTGAAAAGGTGCTTGAAGCGACCCTGCAATTTCAAATATTCTTCCACCGGAACTTTTGTGGGAATTTTCCTTACATTCGTCACTTTTCCTTGGATAATTTCATATATGGGAAATATACCGGTATCTTTGGCCAGCCGGCATATCTCGACCGTAAGTTCTCCATGATGACCCCATCCCAGAGGGCAGGGAGCGAGGATGTGGATGTATTTTGGACCTTCAATGGAAAGCGCTGTTTTTACCTTGCGCTGAAGATCTCGAAAATCATCCACCGTCGCGGTGGCGACATACGGAATGCCGTGATCGGCTGCAATCAGGGGCATGTTTTTCTTGCGGGTGGTGTTCCCCATGGGCGTTGTGCTGGTTTTTGCGCCATAGGGTGTAAAGCTGGAACGTTGAACACCTGTATTCATATAAGCTTCATTGTCATAACAAACATAAAGAACGTTATGGCCCCGTTCAAACATGCCGCTTATGGATTGAAACCCAATATCGGCCGTACTGCCGTCACCCCCCTGTGCGATGATGTTAACCGGCCCTTTGTTCAATGCCTTGTATGCTGCTTCCACCCCGGAGGCAACCGCTGCCGCATTCTCGAAAAGACTGTGCAAAAAGGGAATGCGCCAGGAAGGGTCGGGGTAAGGTGCGCTGAATACTTCCAGACACCCCGTGGCCACGCAGGCAATGGTATTTTCACCGGATGCATCGGCCACCAAACGGGCGGCAAGAGCCTGTCCGCATCCGCCGCAGGCCCGATGCCCACTGGTAAATAAATCCTTTTTCTCTACGGTGTTGAGTTCTTCAGCGCTTTGTTCCATGATTATAAATCCTTCTCAGATATCAATTCTTTTTTTAGGCCTAAAAATTCCAATTCAACCGGCTCTTTTTCGACTTTTTCAACCATATACCGCAAGTCATCCATGGGTATGTTGCGGCCTCCCAAACCGGCAATGAAACTGCTGATGTTACGATCCTTTTTCTCTGCTCTGGGAAACGACCAGCGGATATCACTGGCAAGGATGCCGCCTCTTCCCAAAGAAACCGATTTTTCAAGCACAACGATGTTCATTTTGTCTTTTAAGACATTGTAAATTTCATGCCTGGGGAACGGGCGGTAGGAACATATTTGTACGAGTCCCACTTTTTTCCCCTCTTCTTCCATCTGGTCGATGAGTTCCTTGATGGTGCCCACCACAGAACCCATGGAGACAATGACCAGGTCTGCGTCTTTAAGTTTATAAGTTTTGATGAAACCCCCGCTGTCCCTGCCAAAAGTCTTGGCAAATTGAGAGCTGACATTTTTAATGGTCTCTTCTGATTTTTCCAGGGCTCTGTGTAGAATATAGCGCGTTTCCAGATAAAACCTTGGATCCGCAAACAGACCGAAGCCCTTGGGTGATCTGGGATCAACGATATTTTTCGGCGTAAATGGGGGCAGGAAATGGTCGACCTCTTTGGGTTCGGGGATGTCCACCGGTTCATAAGCATGGGTCAGAATAAAGCCGTCCATACAGACCATCACCGGCAGGCTGGTTTCCTCGGCAATTTTGAAGGCCTGTATATGCAAATCAGCTGCTTCCTGGTTGTCCTCTGCGTGAAGCTGAATCCAGCCCGCATCTCTTATCGCCATGGAGTCCTGTTGATCGTTCCAGATGCTGAGCGGCGCGGATATGGCACGATTGGCGCATGTCAAAACAATGGGCAATCGCATCCCGGCAATGCAATAAATGACCTCGCACATTAATAAAAGTCCCTGGGATGAGGTTGCCGAGTAGGCTCGGGCACCGGCCGCGCTTGCCCCCAGGACAACCGATGCAGCGGAAAATTCACTCTCCACATTAACAAATTCCGCATCCAGTTTCCCCTGGCCGCAAATCATGGACAGATCTTCTACAATGTGGGTTTGAGGGGTAATCGGATAGGCGGAAATCACATCGGGCCGGCACATGGCCACAAATTCCGCAACAGCACGAGATCCTTCGATTTGTTTAAGCATGAAACTACCTCTTTTGCATTATTTCATGGGCCCGTTCAAGGGCAGCCACATTGTTTTCACCAACCCTGCCGGGAAATTTTCCCATGATCGCTTCCTGCACTGCATCCAGGCTCACCAGACCGGTAATGGTACAAAATGCACCGATCATCACCGCGTTGGGTATGGGTCTGCCGATGATCTCCAGCGCAATTTCAGTGGCAGAAATGGTTTCCACGGATGCAGTGGTTTTGAGTTGCAATTCCTCGGGTTTTTTTTCCGAGTTTACCAGGATCAAACCATCCGGTTTAAGCCCGTCCAATACAGGCACGGTCTCAATTAAAAAAGAGTCCTGGACGATCAGATAATCCGGCGTCCGTACATCTTCACGGGTGCGAACTTTTTTGTCATCAATTCTAACAAAGGCCATGACGGGGGCACCGATTCGTTCCGCTCCAAAAGAAGGGAAAGCCTGGGCAAACTTGCCGTCCTTGAAGGCAGCAATAGACAAAAGTTCTGCAGCGGCAACATTTCCCTGTCCGCCTCGACCGTGTATTCTAATTTCAATCATATTTTTCACCCTATTATTAACTTTAGTGTATTAACAACGCTACACACTCCGATTATAACAAATTCCTTTCCGGGGCAATCAAAACCGGATTCTTTTGCTCCGCATGTTTTTTTAAGGATATAGATTCATAATTAGTTAGGTGTCAATAAAAAAAGGTCTGTCATTAACCTCTGTCTTCTTAACTTGACGATGCGTTTTTCAAAAAACTCTTTATCTCAATAAGTTATTACATATTTATGCCATTTTTCAACAAATCATGGGCGGATAAAAAACCTGTTTTTTGTTACGTAAATCCTAAATTGACGGATAATGAAGTTACCGAAACAGTCAGGTCACACTATTCTTGCATGGAAAATCTTAAACCGGTCGAGTTTTTCAGAAAGGACATTTACACCGGTTCCAAACCCATCAGGGATTTTTATGAAGCCGTCCGGTTCCAGAACCACGGGCTTGTCAACGATATCTTCAGTAAAATATCGTGAGGTTTCAGATGTGTCGCCCGGAAGGACAAACCCAGGAAGTGTTTGAAGATGAATGTTGAAGGCTCTTCCGATCCCGGTTTCCAGCATACCCCCTGACCAGACGCCGATATTTTTGTCTGTGCAGTACGCAGCAATCGCTTTAGATGTCATCATTCCGCCCACGCGTCCCTGTTTGATATTGATTATTTTACAGCTTCCAAGCGCTACAGCAGTTTTTGCATCGTTGAGATTCTTTATGGATTCGTCGAGACACACCGGCGTATCGATTTTTTTTTGTAGGAATGAATGAAAATAGATGTCATCGTAGTTCAACGGTTGTTCGATCATCATGAGATCAAATGCATCGAACTGTTTCAAAATGTGGATATCTTCGAGAGCGTAATCGGCATTTGCATCGGCCATCAGGCGTATGAAGGGAAAAGTCTTGCGAACTGCTTTCAGTATTTCGACATCTTTGCCTTTTTTAATTTTTATTTTGATCCGGTGGTATTTTTTGTCACTGGCTCCTTGAATCGATTCAAAAAGATTGTCCATATCGTCTTTGATTCCAATACTGATTCCGGACATAATTTTTTGGTCTTCTCCCCCGATCAGTTGAAACAGCGGCATTCCATACTGTCTGGCTAAAAGGTCCAGCAGGGCATTTTCCACAGCAGCTTTTGCCATATTGTGCCCTCTAATCCGGTCAAATTTTTGCAACACTGTTTCAATGGAAAAGCTTTTCAGGGTCATCAGAATGGGGATCAAAAAATCTTTTATGATGTCCGATGATGTGGAATTGGTTTCGTAACAGTAGTAAGGATCCGGCGCAGTGACGCACTCTCCCCACCCGGAAACGTCGTCCGAAGTGATTTTTAAAAGCAATGCCTCTCTGTGGGTCTGGACGGAAAAGCTGGTTTCAAAAGGTTTGACCAGAGGCAGCCTCACAACATACATGTCTACCGAGTCGATCTTTTTAATTCGTTTCACCTATTGTTTTCTCCTTAATCTACAATCGCTTCCCGATTGTATAACTTATAAAAAACTCTCTGTTTATCCTTGGAAAATACGAAATCTTCGACAACATAACCTTTCTGGAAGGCCGATTCAAAAAGATACCGCGTTTTCATCCGCCATTCAATGGCCTCGCTTAAACGCGTCTCTTTCAATGCCCGTATATTTTTGGGAATTTCGATGTAAGCCGTGTCGTTTGAAAAATTTTCCAGATTTTCTTCGGGGATATCTTCCAGAATAGACGGATCTTTTTTTTCCATTTTTTTTTCAACCCGATCCGAATCGAGTTTCCAGGTGGAGATCAGCCTGTCCGTAGGGAGCCCTTTGTGGAGGCCGCTTTCTCCGGTTCCGTAGATATCTCTTTCATATTCAACGCTGATAATGCCAAGCCGGTGGATATTAAAAAAGGCATTCATGGATTCCAGGGGATCGAAATTTTAAAAAAGGCATTCATGGATTCCAGGGGATCGAAATTCCAACGCATCAAATGGTATCCCATTTTTTGAACTTCGTCTCTTTGTGCTTTTTTCAGCAAAAAGCCGAACCCTTTGTCCTGGTGCTCTTTCTTTACCGCGGTCTGGTGGGAATAGACAAAGTACTCTTTGTCCCATTTGCCGATGAGCGCATAAGTATAACCGGCCAATTCGCTGTTATAGAAGAGTCCCTGTACCAGTCCGCCATATTTCTGGACCCGGGTCATCACGTGATGGGGCTCGATATCAAGATCTAAAAAACCCCAGGCACTTCTCTGAATTTCGGTTATTTTCTTAAAATCATCGATCTTTTTTATTCTTTTCAATTCAATCATCTTAAATCTCCTGAAAAAATAACCGGCAATTTCAACTGTTATGCCTTGAAAAAATCTCAAACAGCTCGCATCAATGTGATACCGGCTTCATCATGGTTTCAAAACCATTCCACCCAATAGGTTATGGCAGGCATTCCGGAATTTGATCAATATTCTAAGCAGTTTCATTCGGTTGCAACCCCTTGAACTTTGAACCCAGAACCGATCAGTTTAGGATAAAGATAACATTAAGGTAATTTTTGTCAAACAGTTAAGGTTCTTCTCCAATTTAGTTGGAGAAGAGGGTCCAAGGTTCCAAGGGATCCTTTGGAACCTATTTTTTTAAGCATTTCACTCGAACCCTTGAACCCTTGAATCCTTGAACCCTTTATAAACACCCCTACTCAATTGGAGATGACACACTTAGTACTACAGCGTCATTTTTTTGTAGACATCTAAAATCAGATGGTGTATAGTGGAAATCA
>JAFCZV010000172.1 GCA_019314155.1 Deltaproteobacteria bacterium | reverse complement strand
ATTATTGGGAATGAAACCCTCAAAGAGTTTTAATAATTTAGCCTTAATAAGTAGTCATATTATATTGCTTCTAACAATGCGCTTGCGGTCGGACGCTCCGCTCATACCTCGCTCCGCGCCGCTGAAGCGCGACGTTATAGTGCAAAAGTATAGTTGGAGACAATATGAAAACGATTGGCCTCTTGGGTGGAATGAGTTGGGAAAGCACGGTTGGTTACTATCGAGCGATAAACGAGGGTGTTAAAAATAACCTTGGAGGTTTGCACTCAGCGAAGATTGCTATGTATAGCGTCGATTTCGATCAAATAGAAAAACTACAACACAAAGGTGATTGGGGTGGTACAGCAAGAATACTTTCAGAGGCAGCTCAATGCGTAGAGTCTGCTGGAGCTGACTTTTTGCTCATCTGTACAAATACTATGCATAAGGTTGCTTCAGAAATAGAAAAGGCAATCAAAATACCCATACTTCATATAGCTGATGCAACGGCAGAAGTTCTTTTGCACAAAGACATTAAAACAGTGGGCTTACTCGGCACAGCTTTCACAATGGAACAGGATTTTTACAAAGGACGATTGAGCGAAAAATATGGGCTCAATGTCCTGGTTCCGAACAAAGAAGACAGACAAATCGTCCATAAAATAATCTATCAAGAGCTTTGTTTAGGCAAAATTCAAGCAGGTTCAAAAGCTGAATATCTGCGTATCATTGATTTGCTGGCTAATAAAGGAGCGGAAGCAGTGATTCTTGGCTGTACCGAAATTGGAATGTTGGTAAACCAAAACGACACCAAAGTAAAGCTATTCGATACCACAGCCATCCATGCAGAAAAAGCAGTGGAGTATGCAATATAACAATCGCATTCACTCGGTAAGTAAAAAAGGGCGAAGAACTGAACTTTTTGAGATCATCTCAATGTATCTGTATTGCGACATGATCCGCATTTTAGCTGGATAACATTACAAATGTGATGATATCCAGATCCGTATAATTACTTGTTAGGCGGAATCATATTGAAAATGATAGGCAATAGTTTCTAATCGTTTTGGAGGTATGAAAATGATAGTACGACTGTGGCACGGAAGAGTCGATGCTTCAAAAGCTGATGAATACGCAGAGTTCATGAAAGAAAGAGCAGCGCCAGATTATAGTTCTGTGGATGGTTTGCAGAAACTCTTATTTTTGCGCAAAATTGAAACTGATGTAGCTCATTTTTTACTGCTGACTTATTGGGATTCCATGGAATCGGTTAAAAAATTTGCCGGCGATCGACCAGAAAAAGCTAAATATTATCCTGAGGATGACCAGTTTTTATTAGAGAAGGAAGAGACATCCTCGTTATATGAAGTCTTTTACGAAAAATAACCACACCTAATCATGCTGCTTGTAGGGACGAACAAAACCCGCGCGCGCCACAGCAGCGCTGTTACAGATATCTCCAACGTACTTGCTTATTATTAAGGGTCAATAAAACCTGAGATATCATCAATTCCAGTTCTTTAGGCTACAGTTGTGCTTTCTGCTATTATATGACAGGTTTCTGAGATATAAAAAATATTGTGATATCGTTTTCAAAAAAGGGCAAATCCATTTCACAGGGTTTGCCTTTTTGCAATTTTGTAAGAAATTAGATATATGTAATCAGAACGAATTGGACCCAGGTTGAGCTTATGGCAATTAAACACCGTATTGAAAGACATCGAAAACGACTGAACCCATAAAATATATTACCAAACAAGCAATTAAAAAATGTCTAAGAAATTTCCAGAATGCCCTTTGTATAATCACGACAACTGTAAGGAGCTTCATAACCCAAAACTCTGTGCTATTGTCCGAGAAGATGCAACATGTCTTCGAGAGCTACCAAAGAATGTAAGAAGGTCAAAGCCCTCAAGTATTTGTTGGAAAGGACAGTGGAGAAATAGTTGAAGAAAGTAAATCAGCAACAGGGTGCGTTCGTGCAGAAAGTGCTTGGAGTTTAAATAAGGATTTCCAAGACGCCCTTTAAATTATAGGTTTCAATTCACGGGTTAAAAAAATCGTTTAAAATGTTTTTAGAGACTATTATAGACTTCTTTACTATTATTATAGTCCGATTGCCGTGATCCGATCCCAAAACAAAAAACAATCCTCGTGCTAAAGGGTCTTTAATTGTGATTTCACTCAATTCCGTCGTTAAAAAATTTGGTAAATTTACGGCGGTGGACAACATAACGTATCGCATCGAGAAGGGCGAATATTTTGCTTTGCTCGGTCCGAACGGCGCCGGCAAAACAACAGTCGTTCGCATGCTCCTCGACTTTATCAAACCGACTTCGGGCAGCATCACGATCGACGGAATACCCGTTTCCAATCCAGAAGCACGTAAACAGGTCGGATATCTGGCCGAACATCACATGATCCCCTCGCATCTTTCCGGGCTTGAATATCTGCGAAGGCACGCTTCTTTGATTGGATATGCCGGAAAAGATGCACTAATGGAAGTGGACCGGCTTTTGGAGGTGGTTTCCATGAAAGGAAGGGAAAAAGAAAAATCGGCCGCTTATTCCAAGGGCATGAAACAGCGAATCGGCCTCGCAGCAGCGCTACTCGGACAGCCTAAATTGTTGATACTCGATGAACCGGTGACAGGCCTCGATCCTATCGGTATCCGGGATGTGAGAAAAATTCTTGAGAGCCTGCGCGACAACGGTGTTACCGTGTTTTTGAATTCCCATCTCCTTTCGGAAGTGGAAAAGACATGCCATACGCTGGCAATGATGAACAACGGAAAAATCCTTGTCAAGGATTCGATTCGTTCAATAATAGAGGACGACGAGACATTGGAGGACGTTTTTATAAAATACATACAAAAATGAAAATGAATAGTTTTATAAAAATTATCGGTTACACAATTCGCGACCAGATGCGGCACAAAAGCTTTTATGTTCTGCTGGGGATTTCCATTTTGTTCGTGCTGATGATTCGCGGATGTTACAGCGACCCATATGTCGTCAGCGGGAAACAGTTGGACAACATTACGGTTGCGTGGCATGTTTCAAAAATTGTTTTCCAAGTCATAGCGTCCGGTATGTTCCTGATCATCATCCTGCTATCGATGAAAATTCTCAGCAGAGACCACGAAGACGGAAGCCAAGTATTGTTCCTTTCCAGGCCGGTTTTCAGGCGGCAATACATTCTCGGCAGGATTGCCGGTATATGGTTTTTGTGCCTGGTTTTCATGTTTATTCTTCACGTAACGATTTTTCTGACGGTGTGGATAAAAACCGGCACCACCATTCCCGGGTATTTAACTGCTTCGCTGGTATGTTCGATCAATCTTCTCTTTATTGCGGTCTTGGTGTGCTTTTTGTCTCTTTATCTGCCGGATTTCATCAGCGCGGTTTTTACTGTGGGGGTTTTATTCGTCGGCTATATTTCCGACGGAGGTTATCAGATTTTTAACAGCGAAATTTTTAAGACAGCAGTTCCTTCGGCTGCAGCCTCGCCCCCTGCTCTGTGGAGAATTTTATACCCTAAAGTTTACATGGTTCAGGCCTACGCCGATTCGATCATCAGTCAAAGCAGTTTTAACAACATGGGACCCCTCCATCCGATCCTGAATGTCTCCTTTTTCATCATTCTGATAACCATGTTAATCCTGCTCGTTTTTAACAAAAAAGAAATTTAGCCCGAATATTGCATAGTTTAATTTTGGGAATTTGGCCCTTTAAATTATAAGCTTCTATGGTTAAAGTCATATAATGTTACAGGGTTCCCCAGTTAAATTTTCCCGAGCTAAACAAAATCAAGCGAGTTCCACGGGGTAAACTCGGCTCCTTTTCTTAGAAAAATTAAAAATTTAACGGGGCGAGCAGAGTTCGGGGTTAGTGGCCTTTTTATTTGCGATATCTGCAATCTCTAAAAGATATCAACCTCTTGATATCATGTGATATTCGAGATATATCAACAAAGGATGAGTTGTCAGGGTGGCCCCTATTATTGCGGTCACCCTGATTTTTTTCAACCTAACCATGGATATTTTCAATCCACCTTATTGCTTCAACATCACTAATTTTTCCCAAATAAAGCTGTGTGGTCGAAAGATTCGCGTGCCGTAAAATGATTTTGCTAACAATTTCAAGGGGTACGCCGGAGCGAGATGCAAAAGTTGCCGCATGACGTCTCAAATCATGTGGCCTTAAATGAATGCCAACCACATCCCCTGCCTTTTTTGCCATTGACCTGGCAGTTTCATAGCATATCGGGAAAATGTGATCTTCAGCTCGAATTCCATTTTCCCTGATATAATCTTTGAGCCTATCGGCAATCTTTTGTGGAATGAATATGAATTCCTTTTCTTTGCCACTTTTGGGGTCTCTGATGATTAGTTTCCGGCCATACACATCTCTGGGGGTTAATTTCAACACCTCACCGATTCTCATACCACCACGTGCCATGAGTTCGAGCATAAGACGGTCTCTTGGGTTATCGGTCTTGAAAATGATTTCATCAACGATTTTCTTTTCCAGAATATCCCAAGCTGCTAATGCTCTAGCCCTGAACATCTTTTTTATTATTGGAATGTCACAAGGATTTTGGAAACTTTGGTCAATATTGTTTTTGGTAAAATTGAAAAAGGATGTGAGGTGTGAAAACCTCGTCTTTCTAGTTTGCGACTTTTTGCCTTCAGTGATTCCATTGAGGAAGTCCAAAACATCATCAGAGGTTAGCTCTTTTAAATCCTTATCACCGTTTTCTTGACAAAATCTTTCCATTAGCTCTTTATAGGCTCTGATGGTATTTTTACTGGAATTTGCCCGGTGATAATTTAACCAAAATGCGACTGCCTGTGAAACTTTCATAATTTCCTCCTTCTGCTATAGGTTAATAAAACCGTTGAAAAGTACAACAGGATACAATAATATCAGAAGGAGTCGAAAACGGATTTGCTGTATGTATTAGGTTGAATTTCAATGGAAAATAAGCGAAAAAGAAAAAAGACATTAGCGCCTCGCCATAAGCGTATGGATCGTAAAGGGCGACTCGATTCGGCTAAACATTGGATTGCCCAATATAAAGGAAAAAATATCATCAAAGGTTATAAAAATCATTATGGCGTGGATTGGCTATGCGCAATTAAGGAATTAAAGATGTTATGTGTTGGTCTTGATCCTGGATATGTGGAGAATCTGAAACTTTCAGTAAAAAATCGTATCATAGAAAAACAGCGTTTGAAGAACGGCAAGAAACAAGAGCTGGAAAATGAAAATTCTTGGGATTCTGATGAAACTTTTGCTTACATAGCCGGGTATACTTCAGCAGGTTTTCCGTATGGTGTAACTTGGGAGGAATTGGGAGAGGAAACACCGAACTTTGAGGATTGAATTTAAATTTTACTGGTGACACGATAAACATATCGCCCAAATATTCATTAAATCAGATAGTTGCATTCGTTGCAAGGTATCAAAGGTAATCAATATTAAGATCCACTTGTGCGTCAAAAGATATTTCACATGGAGGATATTTTCAATGGAAGAAAAAGTTATAGAATGCCCGGTTCGCGAAGAGATAAATGCGTTTTGCTCCTGTCCGAAAACGGACTGTAAGAATCATGGGCTTTGTTGCGAATGTATTATTGAGCATAAAAACAGAATGGACGTTCCGATCTTAATACGATTCCCACACTGCTTAAGAGATCTTGTAAAGGAGGCAATGGATGAATCGACGGAAAAAGAACCGGCTTGAAATTATAGTATAAAATTCTTTGTAGGCATCGGAGACTGGCAAGTGGCAAGCATATTAATGACATAAAAAAGCCAAATCCATAAAGGGGTATTTGTAGAGATTGTTGCAAAGAAAAAGGGGTGTATGCTTTGCGATTTGGCAATTGGGATCTTAGAAGAGGTTTCTCCTGAATTTGAAGAAGGCATGTTAAGGTGGGATGTTGTGGATGTTGGCGATCGGGAAGGATTGCGCAGGTTTGATGAGTTGACTGAGAAATGCAGTCGCAGACCCGCTGTCCCTTCCATTGTGATAAATGAACGCATTGCCTTTGACAATATCCCGGATATGGAATCACTTACTGAAGCCGTTCTGCAGGCCATGACGACATAGCCCGAATTTCTCATGAAGAATTTATTTTGGTTGTGCAAACAATGAGAAACTGAATTAAAAACAATCTATTATACAAATACCGTCTAGCTTTGACTAAAAACACTCTATTTTGAACCTTGTAATTTTAAAAAATAAATTCTTCACCCTTCGGGCAGGCCTGATTCGTCCATTTGCTGTGTTATAAGGGGTTCGCGGTAGTACACTACAGCTTCATCCCTTATGCCTTGCAAATGAACGAATCATACCTGTGAGAAACCCGGGATAGGGCAAAGATCCAAAGCGTTAACATTATATGTAAAAACTGAAATTCGATCTTCCATCTCAAAATTTTCGTTCAAACCAAATCTGACACTATTCATATATCAATATCACCACCCGTCTCTTTTCGGTTTTTTGATCATATCACAAATTGCTGATGTTTAAATATAGATAGCAGAATCGTCACAACTATCGTTTGGTGATATGGTATTATATTATCAAAGAAAAATTGGGTACTTGATAGTGTGATTTCATTGCAGGTATCAAAGGGATAGATAATCAACGTTTTGGTTTTATTGATATGGGCTTTCGATCGCAGGCAAGAATGTTCTGCTCTCTGTGTCATAAAGTGTCCGAGACTTAACTTTTTTAAGCTTTATAAGCAGAGTAAGATTCCTTGAGAATCTCGATGGGATGAAACACCTTGTAAGGTGTCAGTTGATTAAACTGCAACCGGCAGCTCAGACAATCCGTGATGAGCCTTTGGGGATGGACCTCTTTAATTTTTGCCATTAACCGGCCACCCATTTTAATGGATGCCGAGTGGAATTCCTGTTTAAACCCCATGATTCCCGCCATGCCACAGCAATAAAAGGATTCTTCGATTGATTCAACGGACATGTCCGGTATCATGCCCAATAAACTCTGATACGGCCGACCGATCTCCTGCTCTCTCAAATGACAGGGCGAGTAGTAAGCTGTCTGTTCGGGTATCGGTCCGAATGTTTTTTTAAGCTCGCCCGCCTCGTAAAGTTTTATCAAATATTCCCCCAGGTCATAGGTGTTTTCCGCCACCATGATTGGGGATTTTCATATAGTATTCATCTGCACCTACGGCATGTTGATATTCTGACGAATAATAGGCCCTCTCCTTCAATACATTTTTCAGCATAAAGCCGCAGGTCGGGCACGAACAGACGATGTCGTATCCGTCTTCCACCGTTCCGGCCAGTTGTGCTACGGTATGTTCCGCGAATTTGAGCGTAAGCTGGCGGTCGCCTTCGAGCATCGTCGGCATGCCGCAGCATCGCTGCTCCGGAGTGTGCACATCAATTTCATTGTGCTGAAAAACCTCAACCACTGCTTTGGCTACATCCGGGAAGATATGTCTGCCAGTGCAGCCGGTAAAATAGGCCACTTTCCTCTTTTGGCCGTTATTTATTTTTTGATTAAGCTGTTGTCGGTGTGCCCATTTGACGAAATTCTCTTTTGGAAATCGAGGCATGTTTCGTTTTTTATGAATACCCAATGCTTTCTTGAGCAGGCTTCCTGCCTGTTTGTTTTGAACAAGAGCATTGGCCAGTTGTGGATATGCGCCGCACAGTTTCCCGATACGGTCCACATCCTCCAGGATGCGAATGTCCAGTTTCAGACCTTCTCTGTCAATGAATGCGGTTTTTGCCTGCATGATATCCGCCCGAATATTTGGACACGGGCAGATAGCACAGAAATTACAAAGATCCACTAGGTGTCTCAACTCTTCGGTGGTGATTTTTTCTCCGGTGTCAACCTCCCTGTCAAAAAGCCTATAGAGTTCGGGAAACAGGTGGCAGGTGGTCTCCATCAGATACCGACAAATGTCACAATCCGCACAATGGTCTACAACCTCTCTGATCTTATCTTCAGGGTTCATGTCAATGCGTATACAATATCTCTAATTTTACGATGGACGAGCGAAACCGAACCTTCAAAATTGCCCTTTTG
>JAFCZV010000171.1 GCA_019314155.1 Deltaproteobacteria bacterium | reverse complement strand
AGCAATGGTTTCAAGACGCTTCGGAAGTGCCGAAACGACTGGTGGAAACCGACAGGTTGTCCCAGGAGATGGTGGATACCCTGGAAGGCCTTCTCAAGGATTATCGTACAAAGGAGTCAAAGACCGATGAATGAACAACCCCGCAAATCTATTGTAGAGCGCGTTCAGATGATCCTCTATCGGGTGGAAGATTCCATTCTGGTGGGGTTGCTGCTGTTGATGATCACCATGGCGGTTCTCCAGATCTTTCTTCGAAATCTGTTCGACACCGGCATTGTCTGGAGTGATATTTTGGTGCGTATCCTTGTACTTTGGGTCGGGCTTGCAGGGGCAATGGTGGCCAGCCGGCAGGGAAACCACATCAACATTGATATTATGGATCGTTTTCTTCCGGAACGTGCCAAAGTTGTCGTCAATTTTGTCGTGGAAGTCTTTACCGCTTTAATTTGTGCGATCGTAGCCTATTACAGCCTTCAATTTGTACAGATGGAATTTGCCGACGGCGGCATGGCGTTTGCCAAGGTGCCTGCATGGTTATGCGAGGCCGTTATTCCCTTTGCCTTTCTGGTTATCGCCATACGCTATGTTCTATTGTCAATTATAAATCTCAAAAGAATCGTTAAATTTCGATCGTGATCCTATATATTTTCGCCCTGATATTGATTCTTTTCGCCATCCTGGGGACGCCTCTTTTTGCCGTCATTCTGGCGGTTGCCATTCTCGGGTTCCATTACCAGGGCGTTCATCTGTCCGTCATCGCCATTGAAATTTATCGCATTGCCGACACCCCGGTTCTGCTGGCACTGCCCCTGTTTACATTTGCCGGCTACCTATTGGGGGAGAGCCGGACGTCTCAACGCCTGGTCAGGCTTACCCGGGCCTTTCTTGGATGGATGCCCGGCGGTCTGGCCGTCGTCGCCTTTGTTGCCTGCGCGTTTTTTACCGCCTTTACCGGTGCATCCGGTGTGACCATTGTGGCGCTGGGCGCGTTGCTGTATCCGGCATTGACAGAGGCCGGGTACAGAGACAAATTCAGCATCGGCCTTGTGACATCGTCGGGCAGTTTGGGGCTGCTGTTGCCGCCTTCACTGCCGCTTATCCTTTACGGGATTATCGCACAGCAGATGAACATCGGCGCTAATGTGGCCATCAGCGATCTGTTTCTCGCCGGGATTCTTCCGGCCCTGCTTATGGTGCTGATGCTCTCGTTCTGGAGCCTGTGGGAGAACCGTCGCAACCCCACGCCTTTATATTCCTTTTCAGCAAAAGAAGCCGTTGCCGCCCTGCGCGAGGCTATTTGGGAAATACCTATGCCGGTGTTTGTTCTGGGGGGTATTTACGGCGGATTTTTTGCCATTTCCGAAGCTGCCGCAGTGACCGCAATGTATGTGCTCATTGTGGAGGTTTTTATATACAAAGAAATCAAGCTGTCACAGCTTCCGTCAATTATGCGGGAATCCATGGTGATGGTGGGGGGAATTCTTCTTATTCTGGGTGTGGCGCTGGCATCGACCAATTTCTTAATCGATGCCGAAGTGCCAATGCGCCTGTTCGATCTGATTCAGGCTTATGTCACCGACAAAATTGTCTTTCTGATTTTTCTCAATATTTTATTGTTGATACTCGGTGCTATTCTGGATATCTTTTCAGCCCTGGTCATTATGATCCCCATCATCCTGCCCGTGGCGGTCAATTATGGGATCGATCCGGTTCATCTGGGCATCATTTTTCTGGCCAACATGCAAATCGGCTACTTTACGCCGCCGGTAGGTATGAACCTATTTATTGCCAGCTACCGCTTCAATAAATCCATCACGGAACTCTACCAGGCGACCATACCGTTTATGGTCGTGCTGTTGATAGCAGTGCTGATCATCACTTACTGGCCGGCGTTGAGCCTGGTTTTTCTGCAAAGGTAAACTATTTTGTAAGCGTTCACAGGTTCAGGGTTCACCGTTCAAGGTTATGAAACTCACCGAAAGGCAGACTGAAAGACTCGCCCTGTTCGCCGTGGGGGCCACAAATGACGATATTGCCGACAGACTTTGTATCAGCCCTTATACGGTAAAGACCCACCTTTATAAAATCTTCAAGAAAATCAACGTTCCCAATCGCGTCCAGGCAGCACTCTGGGCTGCCAAGAATTTGTAGCGCCCGCCACCCATTCACGATTCACCAATTACCATTTAACACTCTCGATTTTTCAGATTTTTCGATCCTTAAATTCCTGCATTTTTGTTTTAAATCAAAAGATTCTTTTTACGGGCAGCTTACACAGCTTGCAATTTGCATTTTATTAACAAAAATGGTATGTATTTAAAACGATTTTTAGTGTGGGAGGAGTGTGAGATGTCAAAAATATCACAGAGTCCAGGCTCAATGTCCGGGGGTAAAGATCTGTCCCGTGATGATATTAGAACTCTGGAAGATGTATTCCGAAGATATCCGGCGATTCAGGCAGTATATGTGTTCGGTTCAACTGGGTCGGGGAAAACGCACCAGGGAAGCGATCTGGACCTGGCGATTGTGTCTCGCAGCATGACCTTGAAGGATAAAAAACTAGCGCTTTTGACCGATCTCGCGCGCTGTGGATTTTGTGACGTTGACCTCGTTTTTCTTGACACCAAAGATATTGTCTTAAAATATGAAGCCATTCGCCAAAATCGGCTTATTTATGCGGCAAATGATTTTGATCGTGGAAGCATGTATTCCAGAGTTATACGCCAGTATTTGGATTTTGCGCCTTATTTAGAAACGCAGCGAAAGGCATATAAAAGGAGGATCGAACGTGGTTCGACCTGAAGTCATTCGCAAGCGATTGAACAAACTGGATGAATACCTGTCCATATTGTACAATTTGCGTAAATATAGTTTTGATGATTTTACAAATTGACCGGCGCATTGTTTATGATATTTTGCAAAATCATCTTACTGTTGAGATAAAAGATAAGCCGCCGAATTTTGTAATCGTCCCCTATACTAAGACTTATCATGATCTTTTGCCATATCTTTAGAATAAGGCCCTGTAATATTATAACTCTGTGAGCCGGCAACTGCTTTTACTGCAATATCTTGAACCTTACTGTATGCGTTTTCAAGCTGTTTAGATAAGGTTTCAATCTGTTTTTTCTGAACATCGACAACTTTTTCCAAAGATTCAATTTTAGTCATAAGTACGTTCTTCTCGCCTTCAAAACCTTTGACAATCAATTCCTCATTCTTTTTGGCATCTGCTTTTAAAGCATCAGTGGCTTCTTTAACTGCTTGATTAACTTTAGTTTCAAGCTCTTTCGGAAAAGCGTCCACTCTTTTGTGCAGATCACCCACTATTTTTTCTCTTTCAGAAATAGCCAAATCTCTTTGTAAGAGTTCGTCTTCTTTTTCCAAAACCTTCTTTTCAAAATCTTCTTTTTTCTTTTCAAGATTTTTTGTCAGCTGTTCGATTTCATCTTTTAGCTTACTCTTTTTCTGTTCTTGTTCCCGGTTGAAGTTATATTCATATTCTTCTTTCTGCCGTTTTCTTATCTTTTCATTCTCTTTTTTCTGTTCTTCAAGTTGGTCAAGGTAATCCTTTTTCTCTTTTTCCCATTGAGCTTTTGTAAGATTTATTTCGTCTTCAATAAGTTTCTTTCGCTGCTCAATTTCACTTTCAAATTCAAGTTTTTTCTGTTTTTGAGATTCGAGAAGCGCTGCCAATGTAAAAGCGGAATTATCTATCTCAAAAAGTTCTTGAAGCTCTTTATTTTTAATATCTATGGCTTCTTTGATTTTATTATATCTTTCCGTCTCTTCTTCCAGCTTACCGGTAATATCTGACAGCGATGTGCCAATTTCTACTTTAAGATCATTCACTCTTTTTACAACACTGTCTGATGCAACAATATCGGCTATCTGGACGATCTCTTGCTCTTTCCTGGCTCTTTTTTCTTTTTCGGGCTTCATTTCGGTTTCAGATTTTTCCTGAAACTTTTGCTTAAGCAGATTGAAAGCCTCAAGCATTTCCTTTTTCGTATTTGATGCTTTAATTTTCGGAAGATCGTCATTTTTTGCTGTCATTTTACTGCCTCCTACTGTTAAATTTAGCATGATAGGTGAAGTTTTCCACTACATTTTCTATGACGGTGCTTTAATCGGCGCGGATGCGAAACTTGAGTGATAATTTTAGTAATTCAGCCTGATCCGATCAGACGGCATCCGAATTTATAATTTTAAAACGCCACGCACAGTACCATTCTTCGGGATGATCATCCGGTGGGCAGCCGATGCATTCCGTGTGTATCCGGGGGTCAATCGCCCGGGCGAAATAAGTATGCTCCACAAGCCCTCCGGATTTGCATGGATAATCGTCAAGTCCTTTACGTTCCCTTGCAGATTGAACCCGGCATTCATTCATTTGAAAGATAAAACTGTCAGACTCTTCATCGACAATGGAATGCGTGTTGACACGAGCATGAACACGAAAATTCAGGGCCTTTTTTAAACCCTCGAGGCCTGGTTTTTCAGGGAGGTTCAAAAAATTTTTAACGGCCCAGGCTTCAAAAGGGGAAAACTGAGCCCAGCATGAATCATTACATCGCTTGGCATCGTTCATACCTCTGGTAAATTCCACCGCTTGAAACCATACCCCATCATTGACCACCCAGTTTGCGGCCACACTATCCATAAGTGCCATCAGTGATTTTTTCGGCATGTTCAATAGCGGCAAAGGAATGTTGTCTCTCATTTCAAATCCCAACACTTTTGAAAGCCGTTTCATTTGAATTTCATAACCTCTTTTAGATGCAGTTTGAAGAATATCGAGAGCCTTTTCCATCCCCATCTGATGTTTGACTTCATTAAACCATAAGGCATAATGGATGATGGTACGATGAAACATGTCCAGCACAAGTTTTGCGGTGTTCTCGTGATCCAGGTCTTCTATAGTATCGATGTTGCTTAAATCCAAAATTCCTCCTTGCTAGCCTTCGTAGAGCACTGCCAATATGGTCGCTTTTCCTTTTTTGGAAGCGACGAGATGCGGTGTCGTGGAAAGATAGTAGGCGCTGTCTCCGGGTTCGAGATCGAATGTA
>JAFCZV010000170.1 GCA_019314155.1 Deltaproteobacteria bacterium | reverse complement strand
TTCTTTAGAGGGCAAAGTCGGCGAACCGCGGCCAAAGGACGTACACACTGTAACTGACGGTCTGTGGCATAAACCGACCACACTCAATAATGTTGAAACCTGGGCCAATGTACCTGCTATAATTTTAAACGGTTCGTCCTGGTTTGCTTCCAAGGGATCAAGAAAGAGTAAAGGAACGAAAATCCTGGCCCTCACCGGCCATATCAAAAATACCGGGCTGGTAGAAGTGGAGATGGGTACCACAATCAATACGGTTGTCTTTGATATCGGCGGCGGCGGTTCAAATGGAAATTCCATTAAAGCCGTACAGACCGGCGGTCCCTCCGGTGGATGCCTGCCGGCGGATAAATTTAACCTTCCCATTGATTTTGACGAACTTGCCAAGGCCGGATCGATGGTTGGCTCAGGCGGAATGGTGGTGATGGACGAAGAGACCTGTATGGTAGATGTGGCCAAATATTTCCTTGCATTTTTACAAGACGAGTCGTGTGGCAAATGCGTGCCTTGCCGTCTGGGAATCGACCGAATGCTCGAGATCATCACTGATATTACGGAAGGCAACGGCACCCTCGAGCAAATCGGCCTTTTGGAAGAATTGGGATCTACCGTGAGTCAAACAGCGCTATGCGGGTTGGGCAAGACCGCAGCCAATCCCGTACTATCCACCTTGCGTTACTTTCGGGATGAATACGAGACCCACATAAACGAAAAAAAATGTTCTGCCGGTGTATGCCAGGCATTGGTCACGTACAGTGTTGACCCTGAAAAATGCACCTGCTGCGGTATTTGCAAGCGCGGGTGTCCACATGAAGCAATTATCGGCAAAAAGAAACAGGTCCATGCAATCAATTTGGATCTATGCCAGAAATGCGGAATCTGCAAGAGTGAATGCGATTTTGAAGCAATTCAAGTTCAATAGCGAGGTGTAATATGACTCCACTAGTAACGATAAACATTGACGGTGCTAATATTAAGGCTACAAGAGGATCAAGCGTGCTCGATGCCGCTTTAGAACACGGGACCTGCATCCCCCATCTATGCCGTGTCCCCTATATTGCAAGTATCGGTGCCTGTCGCCTCTGCATCGTAGAGCATGTTGTGAATGGTTGGTCAAAAGTCACCACATCCTGCACACTGCTTGTGCAAGAAGGTATGGTAATTTTGAGCAATACGGAGAAAATCAGAAAACTGCGTCGCAACGTTGCAGAACTGCTCGTTGCAGAGGCTCCTAATTCTCGTGCTATCCAGGACATTGCCGTACGCTGCGGGGTAAAGGAGGTTCGCTATCCTTTCAGGAACAGTGACTGTGTTTTGTGCGGGCGCTGTGTCCAATTGTGCCCGGGAACCTTTGGGGTAAAGGCCATCGGTTTTGTCGGACGCGGCAAGGATCGCCGCGTGGAATCTCCGTTTGACCTGCGTTCCAAGCTCTGCAATGACTGCGGCAGGTGTCTCGACCTTTGTCCCATGACAATAGTCCCTTGTGGTGGACCTATGAAATCCGGGGAAGAATATCTGTGCGGAAATTGCGAATCAAAAATGGACTCGGCAGAAGAACAGGGGATTTGCATATCGTGTGATTTCGGCGAAGGTTTTCAATGCGAGCGCAGTCCTCAGAATTTTTAGGACAGAGGTTCGGAAATTTAACATGTAGTGAAAATCAGTTTAATTAATACCTCACATAGGGTTTTCCCCTCTGGTTTTGGTTGTTATTATGGTGGTTCGAATCCGGGGGGTACTTTTTCCCATGGGTAGCCGTTTTTGGTCATCTGGTAGCCCAAGTCAAACAATTTGCCCATGTACTCAGGATCGAACACTTCTTTCGGCTTTTCATTAAAATTAGAAGGAATGAAAGCTAGGTTGTAATCCATTCCGTCCCGCTGGGCACCAAGGTAAATCCGGTAGAGATCACCGAGCCCCTGTGTTCGGATTAAAGTGGAGATGGTATTGCCCAAGATGGATACTATCTTGGGCTTAACGGTTTTCCAATCCGGCTTGATGAACGAGTTCCGAATGATATATATCCGGGATTTTCCTTTCAATCCGACTTGTCTCATTGCCCATCGCATATCCAGTGAAGCGGGGTAGAGGAACACCTGAGACGATGTGCCCCCGTCTACGTGAATTTCGTCGTAGCGACGCCCGTCGGCTTCCACCTCGATGTATACTGGTGTGAACGCACCGGGTACGGATGCTGAAGCCACTATGATGTCGCGAACCAACTGCAGGGCGTTGGGAGCCCCGCTTTTAGCGATGATTCCGATGTTCCAAATAACCGGACGCTTGGCATCCAAATTGGTGGTACCGATGAATAACCGCCGGCCTTTGTCGTGTTCGACGACAATTTCTTCGAGCATCTTAACGTCAATGACATCTTCGAGCATTTCCCGCAGTGGTGTTGTGTCGGCTGCTGAATCGGCCGTTAGGATCGAGAACAGCGAGCGCTTATCCAGGATGTCTTTTGTGGATGTGGTGGTGTAAAATTTCTTTAGTTTTGCATCATATTCCGGACCAAGAAAGGCAAACGGTGCAATGAGTGCGCCAGTACTAATGCCGGTGACGACCCTGAACTCCGGTCGGTTGCCGGCCGCTGTCCAGCCGACCAGCAGGCCGGCACCGAAGGCACCGTTGGCACCACCACCGGAAATTGCCAGGTAATCTATCGGTTTGTATTTCGCTTCTGGTTCTTTTTCTCTGATCTCTTCTCTGATCTCGGCAAGTTTTTCCTGAATCCCGGACGGCAGTGTATCTCCCCAGAATCGAGCATCGGGGATGTAAGGTATCTGAGCAGTGTCTCCGTAGGCTTCCGGCAAGGGATTGCGTTTATGGCTTGTGGCACAACCTGACATCAGCAAGGCTGACAGGATAAAGATAATGATTAAAATCTTTCTGTTTGTCTTCATGATGCCCATCCATTTCGAGTTAATTTATTTATGATCACAAGACATAAATCTCAGGTGGATTTCAGTACGCTTTCCTGAATGACCCTATCATCAAAGCATGCTTCTACCCATTGTACTCATTAATAGATACCAGACTTATTGTATTGGATGCAATCGATAGTACGCTTTTGTGTCAAACTTGAATTGTGAATTGATTTTTCACTTCTTTATCGTTTGCCATCTTCTCTTTAAATATTTTCACACTATGACTGATAGCGGAGTGACTTATATTGAAAAGGTGCCTTAATTATCAAACATTAATTCAAGCTTTGACACCAATCTTTTGAGTCTCTTATCATTCGTCCAAAGAGAAATGCCGGACAATTGAGCAGATGCTAGAAGGTGCACATCGACAAAACCGATTCCGGTTCCACTCAAATGGTTCTGTTTTGTCATGATTTTGAGACTAGAGAACCATTTAAATACTTATGCACGATACTGGAAATGAGTGTTTGATATGGAATCCCTTCTTCAATAGCCTTTATCTGCATTTGACGATAATCCTTTTGAGTAAGACGAAGATTAATACGCTTGTCTTTTTTTAAGGTATTTCGTGCCGCTGCTATTGCCTTCTCTTTTTCCTGTTCGATATTGTTGACAGGTTGCCATTCATCACGTTCAATTGATTCCATCAAGTCTTTTTCTTCCTGATCAATTGGTTTAAAAGCACCTTTATTTAATTTTTTCATTATTCCCCCTTTAGACCGTATCGTTTTGTATATTTACGGCTTGGAAAGAGAAACGCCTAAATTCAACCCCGTCCCCCTTTATGAGCGGTCCTTGTGAAGACGCAGGTTCGAAGATTACAAAAGTCTATTTCTAGTCCATGCGGGACTCCTGCGACAATCCAAAACGGCATAGACCCGAATGATGTCATTTTGTAAACGATAGTAGATAGCAAACGGTGATATCCGAAATGGAGGGCGTGAACACCGGCATAGAGATAGAGCGACTCTATGTCTGAGAAGAGAGAGTCGAGAAAATAATTACCGAGTCCTCTCGACTGACTTTCATAAAACTTGAAACCGTTGATCAAATCTTTCTCGGCAGAATCAAGGATCTCGATTCTCATTTGGTCTGGTTCCTGATTTTTTCCTTAGCCCGATCAAAAGCTGTAAATTCTGCTTTCCCTTCGTTTATCTCCCTTTCTCTCGCCTGTAAAACTTCCTTGTGCCATTCTGGCGATGAAATGGACTCAGGATCTCGACAAAGATCATCCCATAATTTTTCCATTACTGCTATTTTATCCAGGTTTGTCATTTTGTCTAAAGGTAATGAAATTTCCATATCATTCTCCTTTTAAGGGTAAATATACCTCCTTAAAAATAATTAATTTTTCAATATTTCGCAATAAAGAACTTCCAGAGTCTTCGAACGGGCTGCTCAGGGGCGCGCGGCTTTTTTGCGCGTCCCTTGCAGCAGCAAGGTTAGGCGGTGGCGCCTTCTTGTTTTTTGCATTTGACGGCGAACCATCCCTTATTTTTTTTCTCAAGTGCATCGAATTCCGAGTACCCAACACCTTCCAATACTTCTCGAAGTTCTTCGATGCTTAGATACGTCATTCCAATGGAATCTACAATACGCCGATTTCTGCGGTCGTATTTTTTGTTTTTATAAACGGCTCCCACAATAAGGAGTTGTCCGTTTTGCTTCGTAACTCGATGAACCTCTTTTAGGTCATTACGAAAATCTGGCCAGAAATAGTGGGTCTCAAAAGCGGTGATGAGACCAAAAGCACAATCGCTGAATCTCATCGAGGAGACAGCCTCTTGAAATATTTCCACTCGTCCTTCGTTAATAAGCGCACGATTCTTCTTCCTGGCCACTACAACAGCATCTGGCGAATAGTCAATGCCGACGACTTTGCCATCTATAGCGATTCCTGCAAGTCGCTCAACAGTCTTTCCGCCGCCACATCCAATGTCAAGTGCGTCTATATCACTTGCGATGTCGATAAAGCCTAAACCCCATCTCGTGAGACCGGAATGCCCAAAATTCATTCCTCTAGCGAGAAATCGACCAAATCTCCCACTAGGTTTTTTGCTCTGACTTAGCATTCTTTTTAACAAGCTCATACAAGACTCTTTTATACCTGCAGTATTGCACAGCCTAACGCCCCGCCTGAGTAGCGGCCATTTTATAGGTCGGGCAACCACAGCCTTTAACGAAAAAC
>JAFCZV010000169.1 GCA_019314155.1 Deltaproteobacteria bacterium | reverse complement strand
TTGGCAACCACCAAAGGTCCTTTTCTTCGATGACTCTGCCGGTGGATTGCCTGGGCCACCAATTCTTTACCGGTACCGTTTTCACCGGCAATTAAAACCGTAACGTCTGAACCGGCGACCAAATCGATCAGTTAGGTCATTGATTTCTGTTTCATAGGTAACCAAATGACGAATATGCCCGGCGATTTGGTTGAACAGCGTCAGAAAAAAATTGATTTCTCCGTAGGAGAATTCATGAGCGTCCTGTGAACTCAGAACGAAATACCCAATGGACTGCTGGGGCGCAGATATGGGAAAGCCGAACCAACTGGGACAATCTCTTAAAATAATTCTTAAAAAATCGGGAATGTCAGTGTTATACGTTGAACCGACAACACGAGGTTCTCTAGTGTTTTGCAGATATTGGATAAAATTTGAGACTAATTCTAATTTTTCAATTTCCTGTTGTACCCGCAAAATGGGCTCCAATACAGTGGGGTTACAGCCTTCCAAACTCAGAAGGTTCTGGCCACGGGCATCCAAAAGAAAAATAAGAGGTACAGCGTCCGGAAAGATTTTCTGAGTAACTTCATGGGCGTAATCGACGATCTCTGATATAGTATTTTTCGCGTTCACTTGCCGCGAGATTTTAAACAGCCGCTCAAGTTGATGCTGAGTTCCTTGCAGTTCTTTTGTACGAAAGGCAAGGTCATCCGCCATTTTGCGTTTTTCGGTGACATCGCGTTCCAACCGGATAATCGAACTGATCTCACCCTGATTATCGAAGATGGGGTAGGTGGCAACTTGAAGCACCTGTGGCTTTCCGCTTGAATTGGGATAAATTTTGTCGGAGATAAAGGGCTGCTTTGAATGAATTGTTTTCTGCACAGCACATTGGCCGCCAACTTCATCACATGGCGTGAGGCGGCCACTCATAACCACATGGCATTTGTTGCCAATAACGTCAACAGGCTTTATTCCTATTCGGGAATAAAATGGTTCGTTGGCCTGGATGATCCTGTAAGTGTCAGGATCAATGATCGTAAGATTGTCTGTGATACTGTTGACGACCTTTTCGTTGAATTTTTTGGATGCCTCAAGTTGGTTTTCGAACTTTTTCCGCTTGCTGATATCTCGAAAATGCTCAACGGCCTGAATGGTTTTGCCCTTGAAATCTTTGATTGGAAATGAGTGCACTTCGAAAATGCGTTTGCTTCCATCCGCTATAGTAACGTATTTTTCAAGCATCTGCTTTTCACTGGTACGAAAGACCTCTTTTACATGGCACTCATCGCAAATTTGAGTACGGTCATAAAATACCTTATAACAGTAGTTGCCGATTATTTCTTGGGTAGGAAGTCCAAAAAGCTGCGTCAAGGCCTGATTTATCCTAAGAACTCTAAATTCACGATCGTAAATGGCAAGAGAGTCGGTAACGCTATCGAAAACTCTGGATAGTAGTTTTTCATCATAATTAACCATATCTCCTCTCGGCCTTCAGGTTTAATGGCCACACGTATCGTGGCCGCCACCTGAACATAGATTTTCTTCACTGGTCAAAGTATTGCTCAAATAACTTTTGACGAGGATTTCAGGTTCCTCAACAGGGGCGCCAGTGAGCACAGTTATTCCCCTTTGGTTCAAAAGGTCTATTGCCCGATGTCCCATTCCACCGGCAATTACAACATTGGTACCCAGTTCCTTTAGCCATTTGGGAAGTACACCTGGTTCATGCAGTGGCGGTTTAATCATTTTTTTATTTTTGATTTCATTTCCCTCAACATCGATCAACGCAAATTCTTTGCAATGACCAAAGTGGGCTGTTAGCTTACCATCTGCTATTGGTATCGCAAATTTCATGATATCGTTCCTCCATTTTTTGTTTAAATAAATCCTTTTCCAAGAAATATGGAATTTCATCTTATTCTTTTTATTCGCTCGCTCGTCTCGCAGTCGGGCTAAGCCTTACGAAACATGCATTTGCTGCTGCAGTTAAATTGTTTTTAACACGTGTTTCCAGATTTTTTTAACTGCCCGGCCGGTATTAGAATCGGAATCATACTCAAATATGGTTTTTGCCTGAACCATGGCTTTGGTAAAAATAGGATCAAAAGGAACATTTCCCAACCACATCAACTCATTTTCTCTGCTAAACTTTTTAATTTTAACGGTGATATCCAAATTAAGATCAAACTTGTTTACGCAAACCATGGCTGACACATTGAAATGAGCGGCCAACTTTGCGACCCGTTCCATATCATGTAATCCGGAAACCGTCGGCTCGGTAACAATAAGCACACTACTGGCTCCACCAATAGCGGCAATCACAGGGCACCCAACTCCCGGCGGCCCATCGGTTAGAATGAGATCAAGGTTTTTTTCTTCACCTATTTTTTTGGCTTCTTGTCGTACCAGAGACACAAGCTTGCCGGAATTTTCTTCGGCAATGCCAAGCATAGCATGCACCATAGGTCCAAAACGGGTGTCGGAAATAAACCACTGGCCACATGTATTCAGCGGAAAGTCGATAGCCTTTTCAGGGCAAAAGTAGACACAAACACCGCAGCCTTCACAAGCGATGCTGTCAACCTCAAAGTCTTCTGTTACAGCTTGCCATCTGCACATATCCCGGCACAACCCGCAGGCTGAACATTTGTTTATATCAATAACCGCCGTATGACCAGCCTGAAAATCATAACTATCTCTGATACAAGGGTCCGTAATTAAATGAAGATCCGCCGCATCCACATCTGCATCACAAAGAAGAATATTATCGGCCAGTGATGAAAATGCGGCCGTTAAACAGGTCTTCCCAGTTCCGCCTTTACCACTTATGACAACCAATTCTTTCATTTATGAATTAACCAATTCCTTGACATCTTGATATAATTTGACAAATTTTTCTTTAAATTCGGGCATTATTTCCACGATCATCTCTCCTCTGGAGTAAGCTTCTGCAATCTTTCGATTAAAAGGTATTTCCATTAAAATCGGCAAATTTTCACTCTTTGCATACGCCTTGACTTTACGATCTCCAATATCTGAGCGATTGATGACCAATCCGCAAGGAATTCCAAGAAGTTTGACTGCACCGACAGCCAACTTCAAATCGTGCAGCCCGAATGGTGTGGGCTCTGTGACCAAAAGAACAAAATCAGTATCCTTCATAGAGGCAATTACAGGGCATGAGGTTCCGGGAGGAGCATCGATAATAGTAATTTTATCATCTCGGGAAAAAGTGCGAACCTCTCTAATTAGAGGAGGAGACATGGCTTCGCCTACTCTCAATTTTCCGTGAACAAATTCCAATCCATTAAGAAAACCCTTCTGAATTATACCCAGTTCTCTGCCTGTCTCCTTAATGGCATCCTCAGGACAAACCGCCATGCATCCACCACAACTGTGGCAGAGTTCAGGAAAGGATAAAACCGTGTCCCCGATGACCACGATAGCCTTGAATTGACATATTTCGCCACACTTTCCACAAAGGTTACACTTTTTATCATCCACCACGGGAACAGGTATGAAGACGGTTTCAGTTCTTTTGAATTTAGGGCGGACAAAAAGGTGGGCATTGGGTTCTTCAACGTCACAGTCGAGGAGTTGAACACCTTCACCAATCGACAAAGCCAAATTGGTGGCCACAGTGGTTTTCCCGGTTCCACCCTTACCGCTGGCGATACTTATAATCATAACATTTTACTCTATTAATCCCCACCTCGTCTCCAAATGACCAGTGGAGGTAATATTGTCCTAATAAATATCATTCCACTCTATAGGGCCAAACCCAAAGTGTCTGAACAAAAAAAGATGTTAGGGGAGTAGAAGGTTTTCAACTCGCAACCTCAATCTCTGTTCCATAACGACGTTAGAAATCATAATCATAGGCATCGTCGTGAGGCGGCCTAACGTCCTTCATCATAACCGCTATATCCACCGGCATGTTTTCCCTATCCTTGACCATGTTCGGAATCAGGGCAGCACGATAAAACCCTGCTCTGTTAAAAGCATGGATTGCGGCAGTGTTGAGGTCGGGAACTTCGGCAATAAGTTTTTCGATCCCGAGTTTGTACGCGATGTCCACGATCTCTTTAATCATCAGATGTCCCAAACCAAAATCCCGGTAGTCTCTGTGAACAAAAATTCGTACAGTACCCAGGTGGTGTTTCCAGCCAGACCGACGGCGATTCAGCGTGGCATCGGCAATAATGGCGTCATCTTCTATTGCCAAAATGGGCAGTGTCTTTTCGTAGTCAAGGTTTTTCGCCCATTTTTCAACCACAAACCGGCTACTGACATCATCGCGCAGATACCGTGCAACGTCTCTGGCAACCCCTTTGAAAAACTCATACAAAGCATCCTGGTCTTCTGCGACCATCGGACGAAGAAGAACTTTGGTTCCGTCCTTGAGTTTCGTTTCTCTTTGGTACGTGTTCAGATCAATTTTCGGATAGATGGATTCATTCAACATAAAAATCACCTCCTTTCATCCCTTTAGGATTAGCGAATGCACTTCTCTCCCCTAACGTAAACTTTTATCTTTTCGAATTTAGAGTTTGATTAAGCTTGTTGATATGCTGCCTCCATTTCCCGGCGATCGGCCATATCCATCAGAACTCTATCCCGAGCTTTATCGATGCCGAGTTCTTTGCGTTTCCTGTCAATATGAGCGATCATCTTCTGGGCATGTTTGACCGGATCCGGTTCAATATCCCACATACCGCCATAAATCTTTTCCAGATCCTTGCAAATATAGTCATGGAAGACCGGAGCTCCGGATGTGGGCAGGGTAACGCCAAAGACAGTATACACACCCGATGAAACAAAATAATGGCCAATACTAATGGCCTTTTCACTCATCCATTCGGGTGCGCTACCGGCGGCCGGCAAATCACAGATATCGTTTCCGAGTCCGCCAGCCTTGACAACCTCGGTTGCCGCCAGCAGAATCCGACTGTTGTCAACACAGGAACCTAAATGAAGCACCGGGGGAATACCCACGGTCTCACACACTTCGGCCAGTCCCGGCCCACAGAAAACTTGTGCAGTTTCAGGTGTCAACAACCCTTCCATGGCACATGCAACTCATTATGTTTTGTTCTTGCGTTGTTGCACCCGACCACACCGGCGATGCCTCTGATGCGGCCATTAATAATGTTGTCATTCAAAGTAAAGTAAGATCCACGAAAGGTTCCGCCAAGATGGTACTCGATGGATTCCACACCAAATCCGGCAACCTGAACGCCTTTATGTTTGGGAATCATCACTTCCGTACCCCGGTTCTCATAGTTGTCAATGGCCATCTTCACGATCCGCCGAGCATCTTCCAGAGCATGATGCTCGTCAAACTCAATGTGAATTACATTGTCTTGCTCCATCTTGGCAATGGGGTGAGTGGTGATCAGCTTGGTGTGGAAACATTTGGCCACGTTGGCAAGATTCTGGAAGATACACTGGATATCAACCACCATGGCATCACAAGCACCGGTAATTATGGCAAGCTCCTGCTGCAAAAACGTTCCTACTGGAGGTACGCCATGGCGCTGCAATATTTCATTGGACGTACAGCAGATACCGCCCAACTGAATCCCTTTGGCCCCTTTTGACTTGGCATAGTCGACCATTTCTATGGACTGGGCAACAGCCACAATGATCTCCGACAGAACCGGCTCATGACCGTGAACAATAATATTTACATGATCTTCCTTCATGACACCGAGATTGGCTTCAGACTGCAGGGGATAAGGGGTTCCGAAAAGCACATCCTGAAGATCGGTGGCCAGCATGCTGCCGCCCCAACCGTCGGCCAAAGCTGCCCGGGTGCCCTGTTTGATCAGATTCCTGAAATCCTGATCAACGCCCATATGGGTGCGGTGCATGATTTCAACAATTTCCCTGTCGATATTTCTGGGAAGAACGCCATTTTTCTTCCATTTCTCATAGAGGGCTTCAGGCGCCCGCTTCATGTAAAGAACTTCACCCACGGGTTTGCCCCACTCATTTAAAGCAGTTTCAGCCACCTCGAGAGCGATCTCATCAAGGTCCCGATCGACCTTTTTGCCGTCAACTTCAACCATGGTTTCAACACCCAAGTAGGGAGCTATCTGTAAAAGCTTATCAACATCTTTTATCTTGTAGTCATCGGTTTCTTTTCTGGCTGCAGACAAAAAAACTTCGGCCACACAGCGCCCGTGATCTGAATGGGCTGCGGCGCCACCTGCAACCATCCTGATAAAGTTGCGTGCTGCAATGGTATTTGCCGTAGCACCACAAAGCCCCTTTCTGGTATCTTCACCTTCAATGCCCGACTTTGGAAGAGGGAGACGACAGGGACCCATGGAACAGTTTTTACAGCAAGTCCCTTGAGCACCAATGTTACAAGCTTTCATAGTTACTGCACGGTCAAAAACTGTTTCAACACCAAGTTCCTGTGCACGCGCCACCATTTCCTGGGTTGCCGCATCAATGGAAACCATTTTCGGATCAGCAACTTTTTTCGGTTTGGCGACTTTAGCTTTTTTTTCTTCTGTCATCACTCCCTCCTTTTGTTGAGCCCCTTTTCTTTCAGCACTTTTTGAAAACCTATGGCTTGTTGCTTTGATCAAGATGGTTAATTTTTCCTTCCCGGCATGAAAAACCCTGCATTCAACAGAGTTCCTTGCAGATAAGCCTCCAAAACTTTTTCTGCCGGACCGGATATTCCCGATATGACCTTAATTTCGGACGCCGTGAGCATCCCCGACAATTGACGTGACACGGCTCCGCAGATCAGAACATTAATATTAAGGCCCTGGATAAAATGACACCGCCGAGGTATATCCTGTTCTAACAGAAAAACTTCAAAACGAGAGACTTCTTTTTGAGTCTCGCTTTCAATGATCAGCAATTTAGATGCCGTATCGAGTAACGGTGAAACTTTATCCTCCCAGATTGGAACTGCTATCCTCATAAAAAATACCTCCTGCCGCAACACATTCGCACACTTCACCCATGTCCCTTGCCACTACTAAATCCTGCTCTGCCGCAGCAGTCCGATTCTGTATTTTTACTCCCGTGCTTTGACTGCTCAAACTGCTGTGATCGGCAACATTCGTTTCCGGAAAGGGTTAAATTCTACTTTTTATACTTTTCCATTTCCCCGATTGGATTGATCTTCACTCAAACGTTTCTTCTCGCTTTTAACGCCGCGGAGAAACGCTAAAAAAGCGCTTTTTTAGAACTCTTCTTCAATTTCGAGTTCTACGTGACACTTATCGCACTCTTTTTTATACACCTTTTGTTTGGGAGGAATTTCCCTCTCTCTGCCTGCATGGATCTCGAAATCGGTCTCTTCCTCATAGCACGTTTTGCATAACGTCTTACCTTTATATAATAATCCAACTCCCATGATTAACCTCCTTTATGATGCTTATGTTTATTGATTATGAACGCAAAAGGACACGGCAGGCCTATTTTAAGTTCTGCAACAAGTCTAAACAATTTTTGCTGTTCTCATGTGATTATATCAAAGAGCAATACAGGTTCGATTACGGTTTAAACATTTATTTAAAAAATGGGTATAGAAAATCTGTTCCTACCGTACCCCACAGATAGCTACCTCCCGCCGCCTCTACCCAAGCGACGGCCCATTCCCATGCCGCGACCTGTTTCCATGCCGCTGCCTAATCCTTTATCGGCTGATACTAGATTCCCACTTTTATACTTTTCCACCGCTTCTTTGATTGTTCCCGTGATCCCAAGAAACACCGTTACCCCTGCAGCAGAAAGCGTTTTCACAGCATTGGGGCCACAATTTCCAGTAATAACGACTTTGGCTCCTTTGGATATGACAAACTGTGCAGATTGGATGCCGGCACCGCCGCTTAGGCCGGCACTTTCATTATCAAAAACTTCAAAACTCATATCATCCGTCTCGACCATTAAAAAATATGCACATCTACCGAATCGTTGATCGATGCGCGAGTATAGATACTTAGCACTGGAACTAACAGCGACTTTCATGATTGTTACCTTTCGTTTGATATTGTTTGTGTTTAGGGTGTGCCGGAGAAATTCCGGCAAGAACAATTACACCTATAGCTTGTAGAGCATTTTCTATGCCACGTTGTGAAAAAAATGAGGAATTGTCTATAAGCTGCTGGATTAAGAAATGATTTTGTCAAGAGGGAAGACTTGCGAAAGATGTTTTGTGGCTTTTAGTATTTCATGAATGCAATGGTAAGTGTTGCATGTGTGCAAATGTGCAATGGTCCAACATCATTTATTTTTTGATCGGCCGTCCTGTTCTGGAATTTTAAGATTTAGACGTTTTATTTTACGCCAAAGGGTACTCGGATGGATACCCATTTGCGCTGCACTTGCTTTTCGGTTCCAATTATTTTTTCTTAATGTTTCTAAAATAACATTTTTTTCCATGCTTTCTATCGAAAAGACTTTTTCGCTGGTTTCCTTGGTTACAGTGTTATTCTTGCTGTCTGGAACGCGAAGAAGATGCTCAGGAAGGTTTTTGATTCTGATCAGGCTGTTTTTGCACACCACTGTGCCATACTCGATGATATTTTCCAGTTCGCGAATATTACCTGGAAAATTGTAGGCCATCAGAGTGCTCATGGCTTCAGGAGATAGGCCATGGATTTCTTTCCCACACAGTTTACTATATTTATTGATAAATTTTTCTATTAGGAGAGGGATGTCTTCTTTGCGATTTCTTAACGGGGGAAGAACAAGTTTGACGACATTGATCCGGTAATACAAATCATCTCGGAACAAACCTTTTTTAACCATACGCTCCAGATTTTTATTGGTAGCCGATACAATGCGAACGTTGGCTTTTTCGGATTTTGTGCCACCAAGCGGCTCATAGACTTTGTCTTGGAGAACGCGAAGAAGCCGCACTTGAAGCAATTGGGATATGTCTCCGATTTCGTCTAAAAAGAGGGTCCCATTTTCGGCCAGGGCCAATCGTCCGGGTTTATCCTTTTTCGCATCTGTAAAGGCGCCCGCCTTATATCCGAAGAGCTCGGACTCGAGAAGCGTGTCGGGTAAAGCACCGCAGTTAACGGTGATCATCGGTCCTTTTTTTCTATGACTGAGGGAGTGGATGGCCTTGGCAAAGAGTTCCTTGCCAGTACCGCTTTCCCCTTCTAGAAGGATCGTGGTATCACTTTCAGATATTATCTCCAGCATTTCAAACAGCCGCCGCATCTCCTGATTTTTACTGATGATGTCCAGAAAAGAATGTTGGTTGGTCAGTTCCTTGCGCAATTCTTCTATTACACTTAAATCACGAAAGGTTTCTACCCCTCCAATCACCTTTCCTTTGTTATCTTTCAAAATAGCCGTAGAAATGCTGATGGGAATTCGCTCCCCTTTCGAGTTAACAATAAAAATGGGTTGATTTACTATAGATTGGCCCGATTCGATAGTCTGACGCAAAGAGCATCGCTGCTCACATATGCTCGCTTTGAATACTTCCCAACAATACCGACCGATGGCTTCGTCCTTTCCGATACCGGTTATCTTTTCTGCGGCGCGGTTAAAAGAAGTGATCTTCCAGTCCTTATCGACGGTAAAAACACCATCAGCGATGCTGTCCAGAATAATGCGTGTTTGATTTTCGATGGTTTCCTTCATAATTTCAAATTAGTTCTGGCGACTTGTATTGTCAATACATAGATCTTCATCTGCCTTACATAATGAAAATTGATTAACTTAAACTGGAGAACTCAACCAGCCAGAGAATTAAGCTGACCTTTTGAGTATTTCTAAAGAACAGCACAAGCTGCTTCTGTTATCAGAAAGCTCCTCCAAATTCTTATTTAATATTGAATCCAGACCATGTGATATCTTGCAAATATCTTTATTCACTCGGAATTGTGATACGGTAATATGATATCACAAAAATTATGCCCTGCTTTTTTCTTGGAATATCTTGCCAAAAGCACAACCTGGAACCAATTCTTACTGATTACATATATCGCATTTCTTACAAAATTGCAAAAAAGGGCAAACCCTGCGAAATGGATTTGCCCTTATTGGAAAACGATACTGGCCCGACACTTTAAACTTATTCTATGTTTGCACCGACAACAGCGGCCATCTGCATCATGTTGATCGTCTGGCCTTCTTTCAGATTTGTAAGGTCAGTGACCTTGCCTGATTTGCTTTTGGATTTTGTGTTTTTGAAGATCGGGAGC